>CALLIG010000291.1 GCA_938009735.1 uncultured Flavobacteriaceae bacterium | reverse complement strand
TCCATTGTACTTTTATCTGCAGCTATCATTATTGCCCCTTTAAATGTATTAAAAACAAACTGGGTCATATTATCACCAATAAGTTTAAGAGGACTAGATTTCCGCTTACCAAGAATAATAATATCGGGTTTACGTTCTTCAATTAAACTCTTAATTTCATTTTTTACATTACCGAATACAAACGAATATTTAATATCTGTACCGTATTCCTCAGATATTGGGTTAATGAGACCCTTCATTTGCTTACCCGTGGTAGTATGTTGAGTATTGATCGTTCGAATAGCAGATAACTGATTATCTCCAGCTATAATTTCTGTTGGCTTTGTAACGCTAAAGACCTCTATTTGACCGTCAATCATTTTTGCTAAACTAACTGCACTTTTCAATATTTTTTGAGTGGAGCTGTCTAAATTTGAAAGAACTAAAATTTTATATTTTTTCATTTTTATGCTGATTTAGGTCTTAGTTTAAAGAACTGGATAAAACTCTCTGGGTTTTCAATAACTCCGCGTTCCGAGATTAATTTAATATCAATGTTTCTTTCTTTAGCTTTAAAAGCGAAATCGTCAAGAATCTCTATAATATCGTTGTCTAAATATCTAGTTTTTCGAACGTCTATTTCTAAATAAGTATCACGCGGCAAACTATCTAACTCTTTTAAAATTGCACCCTTATTAAAAAAGGTAACCTCTTCAGCGAACGTCATCTTAATACGGTGCTTACCATTACTTTGATCTTCGATATGAAGGAAGTGAGAATTTTGGTAACTTTTAATTAAGATTACAACAATTCCGACAGCAAGACCAAGACCGATACCCCATAATAAATCAATAAAAAATATTCCGACTACAGTCACAATAAATGGAACGAATTGTTTCCAACCTGCATTCCACATTGCCTTGAAGGTTGACGGTTTGGCTAGCTTGTAACCTACAATCAGAAGTATTGATGCTAATACTGACAATGGAATTTTGTTAAGAAGATTTGGAATTAAGATTACTGAGATTAACAAAAACAAGCCATGAATAATAGCAGACATTTTTGATTTTCCGCCAGATTGGATATTAGCAGAACTTCTAACAATCACCTGTGTTATAGGTAATCCTCCTATTAAACCTGATATAATATTTCCAGTTCCTTGAGCTAATAGCTCACGATTTGTTGGAGTAACTCTTTTATCAGGATCTAATTTGTCAGTTGCTTCAACACAAAGTAAAGTTTCTAAACTGGCTACCAATGCAATAGTAAATGCAGTTAACCAAACGTCTGCTCTAGTAATGGCTCCAAAATTTGGAAATGCAAATTGACCAATAAAACTATCAACACTATCTGGTACAGGAACACTTACCAAGTGCTCTTGCGAAATGGCGAATTCAGTATTTTGAGTTAAAATATAATAAAGTATACCAACGGCAACAGCAACTAGAGGCCCTTGAACTAATTGGAAAATCTTACCCTTTTTCGAAAGAACATTACTCCATAATAAAAGTATAGCTAAAGCTATAACTGCAATTAATGTAGCCCCTGGACTAATAAAATTTACGGCATTTGCTAGTTCAGAAAATGTATTTTCTCCGTCTACTTGAAGAAAAGCAAAATCACCTTCTGGATCGGCGTCGTAACCGAAGAAGTGAGGAATTTGTTTAAAGATGATAATGATACCGATACCAGTTAGCATTCCTTTGATGACTGACGAAGGAAAATAATATCCTATAATTCCAGCTTTTAGAAATCCTAAAGCTAATTGTATAACTCCACCTAGAACAACCGCTAGGAGGAAATTTTCAAAGCCTCCTAAAGCAGTAATGGCAGTTAAAACAATTGCGGCTAAACCCGCAGCAGGGCCACTAACTCCTATTTGTGAGCCACTCAAGGCACCTACAATGACACCTCCAATAATACCAGCAATTAGGCCTGAAAATAGTGGAGCGCCACTAGCTAATGCAATACCTAAACATAATGGTAGTGCAACAAAAAATACAACGATACTTGCTGGCAAGTCGTTTTTTAAATATTTAAACATAACTCAATAGTTATTATGTCTTCATTGGTTAATGAAGATTGATTAGTTAATTAAAAGAGGATGATAACTTAACTAAAGGAAATGTTTTGGTGGGCGTAGAAAAATAGAAAGTGTAGAAGCGTAGTCACTTTCGATATACAAGCTAGAAATTGAAACTTTCTCACCTTGTAATTCTGATAATAAAAGGAAATTTGAGTTCAGAAAAAAGTCTTTTTCTTTGGCTTCTTTCTTTTCTTCCTTTTTCTCTTCTTCGTTGAAATCAATTGTAATTGCAGTTTTTTCATCAAGGCTAGACAATGTAATAACCGACGGAGCCAAAATGGCCGTGGTTAATAAAGCGGCTAGTAAGATTAAAACAGATGATTTCATAGATTATTCACAAACGAAACGCGAAGATAATCTTAAAAGTATCATTTTTCTGTTAAAGAAATTTTAAAAATCTCTCAACACTTTAATGCTTTCAGAATTTAGCCATCCAGTTTGACCATCTGCAATTCGAATTTTCTTATAGCCTTTTAATTCTTCAAGCACGTATACTTTGGTGCCTTCATGAAGCGTGAAAACGGCTTGGCTTTTTTTGTTTGGCTCAGAAGTAACTTTTATTTCATTATCAAAAACAATTGCGGGATTGTCCGCTTGAAAATCGCTGTATTGTAAAAAAGCAAATACAGTAGAAACAACGGCAAGAACTAGAGAAAGTAGACTAGTAATAAACGTGATTCTTTTTTGAGTTGCATATTCTAAGAAATAAAACACAATGTAAAGTATCACAAATAGTATGACAAAAATTACGGCAGCATATCCCCATTGATCAAAAGATAATCGGCCTGTAATCTCTTTGTAAATTTTTGAAAGACCTGTTTCGGGCATTAACTCAATAGCATCTAGGGCCATGTTCTGAGCATAGCCAAGATTATTTATAATTTCAGCGTCATTGGGTTTTAATAAAAGCGCTTTTTCATAATAGTAAATACTAGGTGCGATTTGGTTCAGTTTATAATATGAATTACCGAGATTAAAATAAAGTTCTGATGAGTGTCGACCAGTCTCAATAATTGCTAGATAGCTTTCAATTGCCTTATTGTAATCTGCGGAATTATAGGCGTCTGTAGCTTTGCTGAATAAGGCGTCATTTTGTGCCTGTACAGAAAAACTGAATATAACTAAGATAAAGGTTAGTATAGATTTCATAGCTACAATTGTTTATCTAAATAGGATATTACTTCGCTAGCTTTATCATAGTCTTGCTGCATCTGAACATCTGAAAAGGGACTATATCTTGCCATTTCACAATTTTTAAGTAGTGACATGAAGCCATCTTTTGTAGTCTCATCTACCTTCTTTTCATCAAACAAGATTGCAATCTTATCTTTGCTAAATTCTGATGTTTCAATTTTAAGTTTTGCTTTAAGGTAATTGTGCAATCCTTTTTCTAAAGCAACATAAAATGCTTCTTTATTTCCTAAAGCTTTTTTAGAAGTTGATAAATATTTACGAGCTAGTTTGTTGGCTTTTCTAATTTTATTGCCAGAAACATCTCTTGCTAAAGCATCTCGTTTTTTGCCAAATAAAATTGCCAGAGGAATTAAAAGTAACGGTAGCAATAACCATAAGTAAAAAGAGGTAGAGCCGAAAAAATAATTCGAACCTATCGCTGTTAAATTGGGCTTTAATTTTATAAAATTAAATTGGTCACCTGTTGCTATTACTGACTGTTTGTTACTAGAATTTGTATTTGAATTAGATGCAGAACTATTCGCAGGCCCTTGAATAACGTCAATAACAATTTCTTCAGAGGAAAGTGTTCTATAGGTTTTCGCTTTAGGGTCAAAGTAGCTAAATGAAATAGAAGGTATAGGGTATTTGCCTTTGAAGGAAGGTACAATTGTATAATTGTTGCTTACTTTTCCTTGCATTCCTGAAAGTGTAGTTCTTATTTTTTCATCAAACTCAGGTTCGTAAACCTCTAAAGAAGCAGGTAAATTTGGTTCTGGTAGTTGAAATAGTTTTAGATTCCCTTTACCATTAACTTCTACTCTTGCCTGTAATGATTCTGAGGCGTTTAAGCTTGTTTTACTTGTTGTAATGGAAAAATCAAAATCACCAACTGCACCACCAAAGTCAGCTGGCTTACCTTCTGAAGGTAATTCTTTAACGTTAATTGTACGTTTGCCTGCCGAAACAGTTTTATTAGTTTGTGAGTAAATGCGGCCCCCAAAGAAATCACGTTTGTTTGTAGGGACGTCAACTGTCACATCTAAAGAAAGTGGTTCAATTTCTAATTTTCCTGATTTCTGAGGATATAAAATAACACGCTTCAAAATTACATAGCGATAGGTTTTGCCCTTATAGGTTCCGTTTTGTGCATTTCTGTTTGAAACAGGAATATCTTGAGACCAGAAGTTGTTGTAGGTAGGATTGTCTAAAGGACGGTAATTAGAAACACTAATTGACGGACTCACATAAAGTTTATAAACTACACTTAGTGCTTCGTTTAGATATGGATTTGTCTTTGAGACTTCAGCAACCAAATGTAAACTTTCATCAGCAACATCGTCAACGGTTTTTTGACCGTTGGGCCTATCTACGGCAGCACTAACTTCGATTTTTTTAGCAAGTGATTTATAAGTTTTGCCTTCAATAATTATTGTTGCTTGTTTGATATTGAAGTTGCCTCTAGCTGTTGGCGCGAGCGTATATGAATATGTTTTCGAGTAACTGCGAACTCCATTAACCCAGGAAGAACTTATAGATTGCGAAGGACCCATGAGCACACGGAAACCTGTAAAATCTGGAGGAGTGAAATTATCTCCATCTTTGTTCATAGTAAAATCTACCCTCAGGCGCTCGTTAATTCCAAGTTTTTCCTTGCTAACTCGCATCTCAAAAGTAACTGCATTCTTATCATCTTGCGCTTTTGTGACAAGCGTAATGAATAGTACAGAAAAGAGTATGATATATTTTTTAAGCATCATTGAAATTACCAGTCTTTTTCGTTTTTAACTTTCACGCCTTTTACTTTCTGAGCATCAATTTTTTCTTGCACCTTTTTTTCTTCATTCTGCATAGCTTCTAGCAGATTTTGAACTTGCTGTTTGGACAATTGATTGGGTCTTGGCTGTTTCGGTTGTTCTTTTTGATCTCCTTCTTCTGGTTTTTTATCTTGCTCCTTCTTTTCATCTCCTTCACCCTCTTTATTATCTTCCTTCTCTTCGTCGCCTTTATCGCCGTCTTCTTTATTATCTTCGTCTTTGTTGTCTTCTTTATCGCCTTCTTTTTTATCTTTGTTTTCGTCTTCCTTATCCTTCTTGTCGTCTTTGTCTTCGTCGTTCTTATCGTCTTTTTTATCGTCCTGTTCTTTTTTCAGTAATTCTTTTGCCAAGGCTAAATTATATCGAGTTTCTTCATCAGTAGGATCATTTCGCAAAGCTTGCTTATAGCCTTCTACAGCTTTTTCATATTCTTTACGTTTCATAAATACATTGCCCATATTATGAAAAGCCTTATGCTTACTTTTTTTATCGGTTGCTATTTCACCAGCCTCTTTAAAACGCCCAAAAGCTTCACTATAGGTTTCTTTGTTATAGTAAGCATTTCCTAAGTTAAAAGGAGCCGCAACATTTTCGTCGCTTTTTGAAATAGCCTTTCTATAATCAACTTCTGCTTCAACAAACTTATCTTCCGAAAGCGCTTTGTTAGCATCCCATGTTATATTTGTTGATGCATTTAATGCTTTTGCCATTTCTTTCACCTCATCATCTTGAGCAAAAGAGAAGCAGCCTATGAAAACAAAAAGAAGTACTACAATATGTTGTTTCATTTCTATATATTTTCTGTTCATAAAAGAGCCTTATGCAGGTCTCTTTTCATTAAATAAATTCAATTTTCTTAACCATTTTGTCTTTCGATCTAAAACAAAAATATCTAAAAAAAGCAATAAAAAGCCTCCTGCTAAAAACCATTGAAATTGATCTTTATACTCAGCAAATTGCTTGGCTTCGAATTCCGTTTTATCCATCTGATTCAATTGCTCTTTGATAAATTCTACGGCTTCTTCAGTATTAGAGCCATCAATGTATACCCCATTGCCATCGCTAGCTATATCCATTAAAACAGTCTCGTTTAATTTAGTAATAACTACTTCGCCTTGTGAATCTTTTTTTAGACTCTCTAAAACCCCATTCCTCTTAATCGGTATAGGAGCTCCCTTCGTTTTTCCAACGCCTACGGTGAATACTTTAATACCTGCTTCGGTAGCGTCTTCTACGACTTTTAAAGTAGCGCCTTCAGAATGATCTTCACCGTCTGAAATAATAAATAGTACGCGATTGGTTTGATCTTCATCATCATAATATGTTGTCGCTAATTCGATGGCTTGATCAATGGCGGTGCCTTGTGAGGTCAACATATCTGTATTCATACTTTGCAAGAACATTTTCGCAGCCCCATAATCGGTTGTAATGGGTAATTGCGGAAAAGCTTGACCCGCATACGCAATAATACCAATGCGATCACTCGCCAATTGGTTGATGATTTCTGATACTAATCTTTTCGCTTTTTCAATTCTATTCGGCGCAATATCTTCAGCCAACATACTTTTAGAGACATCAACAGCAAAAACGATATCTACTCCTTCTCGTTTTACTGTTTCTAAGCTTGTTCCTATTTTAGGGTTTACTAGTCCAATCACCAGAAATGATATACCTAGCAATAACAAAATCAATTTTAAACTAGATTTAAAATTTGACTTATCAGGTGCTAATCGTTTTAATAATGGAAGATGCGCAAATTTCTTTTGTGATCTCTTTTTCCAGAATTGTAATAGCACAAACAAAATCACCATTACCGGGATAATGGCTAACAAATAAAAATATATTTTTTCGTCTAACTGAATCATATGCTATATAAAACTTCGAAATAAAGTATTTCTCAAAAGCCATTCTAGCAAAAGCAAAGCTCCTGCAAGTAATACCCATGGTCTAAATTTTTCTTCGAATCTGGTATATTTAAATTCTTCTATCTCGGTTTTTTCAAGTTTATTGATTTCATCATATATCTCTTCAAGCTTTTCATTGTTGGTAGCTCTAAAATATTTTCCTCCTGTGGTCTCTGCAATTCCTTTGAGTAGCTCTTCATCAATTTCTACCTTACGCATGCCATATCTATACGAACCATCTGCGTTATATGAAATAGGAGATAATGCATTACCATTAGTACCTAAGCCGATAGTATAGGTTTTTATATCATATTCAACAGCGAGATCGGCAGCAGTTTGCGGCTCAATAAATCCTGAATTGTTAACCCCATCAGTAAGTATGATGATAATTTTACTGACTGCTTTACTTTCTTTCAAACGATTTACAGATGTAGCTAAACCCATTCCAATTGCGGTACCATCATTCAACTGGCCATAGGTGATTTCTCGCATTGCACTTAATACGATTGATTTATCACTAGTAATCGGAGTCTTTGTGTAGGCTTCACCTGCATAGGCAACTAAACCTATGCGATCATTCGGTCTTTTTTTGATAAAATCAGCTGCTACTTTTTTCAAAGCAGATAAGCGGTTTGGTTTTAAATCACGAGCCAACATACTTGATGAAACATCAATTGCCATCACAATATCAATTCCTTCAGTTGTTTTAGTTCTAGTAGATACATCTTTCGTTTGTGGTCGAGCCATGGCAACAATTATAGTTGCTAATGCTAATAGTCTTAAAAGAAACAATATTGGTTTTAACTTTGGAAGAAATCCGGTTTGTGCAAATCCTTTTGTACTTGACATTTTTAGGGAAGCTGTTTGCTCTTTCCTTTTAAAAAAATACCATAGCACAGCTAGCGGAAGCAATAATAGCAACCAAAATAAATCTGGGTTAGCGTATTGTACGTTTTCGAACATCATGCTTCGGTTTTTACTTCGAGGGTTGCTAAAATACGATCAACAATTTCTTGGGCGTATACATCATCATCTAACCAAGTAAGAACTATTTGTTGTTGAAATCCTTTACCACCAAACATGATGATGGTATATTTTCCACGAATTAGTTCTTTTGATTTTGACGCTTGAAATTTACCGCTACCGAATACTTTTATTCCTTTAATACCGCCAAGGGTCTCAAATTCTTCTTGTTTTGTAATAATGTTTTTTGCTCCTGTTTTTTCAAACTGCTTAATACATGATTCAATTGCTTTTTCGAAATCAGGTTCTTCCTCGGGGTTCGCGAGAGTAGTTGAAGCTGTGGCCATGGTAAAAAGCCCAATTGAGCTTCGATATCCAAACATTTGCATCTCTTGAACTGCAGCTTGTGCCTCAGGTGGAAGTTTTACGTTTTGTCGAACTAATACCTTCGGAGTTTCCATAATCACAGGAGGGTATCCATAAGAACTTCTAACCCATTCACCTTCTAATAGTTCTTTTGTTGGATGACCTAAAATAGTGTCTTTTGTATATTCAAATCCGAAATAGGCAGAAGCCCCGATAGCGGATAACAGTATTACCGCACCTAAGCTGATGGAAGCAATAACGATTCTTTTCTTTTGCTTTTTGCGTTCCAACTCTTCTTGATACTCTGCCAGTTCCATGAGCTCTTCTTCTGTAGGTTCTGGTAAGGCTTCATGTGTTTTTTCTACAATTTGTTCAATCGATTTTCGATCTTGTTCAGCTACAGAAGTTTCTGGTTTTGACTTTGCAAATTTCACCAAATCGGCGGTCTGTAAAATTCGTTTGAATTGAGCGATAGTGTCTTTGTCTAGTTCTAGTTCACCGGCATCCGTCATCATTTCTAGCTTGTCGATGAGTTGATCGGTGGTGCTTTCTAATGCTGATACATGAGCATCTTCTTCTAAATAAGAACGAACGATATCGGTAAGTTCTGAATAGTATTTTTTGTATTCGTCTTGAATGAGGTATTTAGAATTCTCTAATTTTTTCAATTCTAATAAGGCTCTATCATATGGGGGTAATAACGCTACTTGCTCTTCTTCAGTTAATGGTTTTTTTCTAATAACAAACCAATAGAGTAGGCCGCCTATAATTGCTAAAGCAAATAGAATGCCTAATGCAATTTTCCACCAATTTGAATAACTTTTTTCAACATTAATTAATGGCTTAATGTCGTACATTTTTTGGTTCAAGGTATCCACAGCTACATCTGCAACCTCTATTCGGGTTGAATCTGTAAAAAAGCCTTGCCCATTAATTTCTATTCGTTGTGTTGGTAATTTGTACGACCCTGAATCGAACTGCGTAAGTGCGTAAGATTTTATTAAAGTAAGACGATCCTTTTTTCGAGTAGTATCAGTTGCAAATGCCTCAACAGTTTCTAAGGGAGAAAAGGTTTGACCATCAGGAAAAATTACTTGAGCTGTAGAATCTGTATCTACAGTAACTGTCCAAATAACCTGCTCTCCAATTTTAATAGATGTTGTGTCTACTTTGGTTTTTATGTTTGGCGATACTTGAGCATATCCGAAGAAAGAAATACAAAGTAAAAAACAAACAGAAAGACATCGCTTTTGAATGGCGATGTAATTTTCAGTTTTCAGTTTTCCAATTTTAATGATCATCTATCCTCTTCGCTTAAAATATCCTAATAATTTTTTCACATAACTTTCATCAACACGACAGTCTAAGACACCGCTACCTGATTTAGTAAAAGTTTCTTTAAAGTAAGCTACACGATCACGATGATATTGTCCGTATGCATTACGAACACTTTTTGATTGTGTGTTTACTAATTTGATCGCTCCAGTTTCGGCATCCTGCATTTGCACCATTCCTACATTCGGAATTGATTCTTCACGTTCATCATATATCCGAATACCAGTAACATCATGTTTGCTGCCAATAATCTTCATGCTGCGTTCATAGTCTTCAGCAATAAAATCAGAGAGTACAAATACAATGGCTTTTTTCTTCATTACATTGGTTAAGTATTTCAAAGCACCAGCAATATCTGTTTTGTTGCTCTTGGGCTTGAATTCTAATAACTCTCTAATGATTCGAAGCACATGACTTTTTCCTTTTTTAGGAGGAATAAAAAGTTCTACTTCGTCTGAAAAAAGAATCAACCCGGCCTTATCATTATTTTGTAATGCGGAAAAAGCTAAGGTGGCTGATATTTCAGTAATGATTTCTTTTTTGAATTGATTGGTAGTTCCGAAGTGTTCAGATCCACTAACATCAACCATAAGCATCATGGTAAGTTCACGCTCTTCTTCAAAAACTTTAACATAAGGCTCATTGTAGCGTGCGGTAACATTCCAATCTATACTTCGCACATCATCACCAAATTGATACTGACGTACTTCACTAAAAGTCATACCGCGACCTTTAAAAGTAGAGTGATATTCCCCACCAAATATATGATCGGAAAGACGTCTCGTCTTTATCTCGATTTTACGAACTTTTTTAAGTAATTCTTTGGTATCCATCTTTTGTTAAGTAAACAGTAGTCAATAACAGCAATCAGTTACAAAGCATAGCATTTTTTAAAAACTACTTGCTGTAACCGTCAACTATCTAAGGCACTTCTATTTCGTTTACTATTTTATTGATGATTTCTTCTGAAGTAATATTTTCTGCCTCGGCTTCATACGTTATTCCAACGCGATGACGGAGTACATCATGTACAATGGCACGCACATCTTCGGGCACTACATAACCTCTTCGTTTAATAAAAGCATAGCATTTAGCAGCAATACCTAAATTGATACTACCACGTGGAGATGCTCCAAAACTAATAAGTGGTTTTAGATGTTCAAGATTATATTTTTCAGGATAACGTGTAGCAAAAACGATATCTAAAATATATTTTTCAATTTTTTCATCCATGTAAACTTCACGAACGGCTTGTTGGGCACTCAATATTTGTTTTATAGAAACAACAGGTTTTACTTCCTCATATTTGCCTAAAAGATTTTGACGCATAATCAACTGCTCCTCATTCATTTTAGGATAATCAATAACGGTCTTCAACATGAATCTATCAACCTGTGCTTCAGGTAATGGGTATGTACCTTCTTGTTCTACTGGATTCTGAGTAGCCATTACTAAAAAAGGCTTATCTAAAATAAAAGTTTTATCACCAATAGTAACTTGTTTCTCTTGCATAGCCTCCAATAGCGCTGACTGCACTTTTGCTGGCGCTCTGTTGATTTCATCTGCTAAGACAAAATTTGCGAAAATCGGACCTTTTTTGATAGAGAAATCATTCAATTTCATATTGTAGATCATAGTACCTACAACATCGGCAGGCAATAAATCTGGCGTAAACTGAATTCTACTAAACTCACCTTTAACGGCTTTTGATAAGGTGTTAATTGCAAGTGTTTTTGCAAGACCAGGCACACCTTCTAATAAAATATGACCCTGACCTAAAAGGCCAATAAGTAGTCTTTCAATCATGTGCTTTTGGCCCACAATTACCTTATTCATTTCTGTAATCAGAAGATCGATAAAAGCACTTTCTTGAGCTATTTTCTCATTTATGGCACTAATGTCAACAGTAGTATTTTCTTCCATATAACTTTATAAAATTATTGTATTGATCTGTTTAGGTTTAATTGGTCGTGCAAATTGAAAATTTATTAGTAGAGACGCTGTTAACAATTGGTTAAATATTGTTTTGATCGTTGATTTTTATGATGTTTTTAAGGGTTTTCTGACATTTAGAATCTAAAAACAAGTATCAATATCATAATTGTCTTTCTTGAAGTTACTTTAAGTTGTCTTTTCCCATTCAAGATTGTGAAAGATAGGAAAAAAACAGGAAGCTCAAAATGTGCTTATATAGGCGGTGAATTGACATTTTTATTTTTTAATTTCACGGGCCTATGCAAAACAATAATACCTTTTCTAGAATAATTGCCGGAACCATGACTTGGGGTCAATGGGGTAAAAATTTCAGCAAGCAAGAAATGATTGATTTAATGCGGTATTGCTTGGCGCTGGGGATTACCACTTTTGACCATGCCGACATTTACGGAGGGTATTCAACGGAAGCAGAATTTGGGAATGCTTTTGCAGAAAGTAAAATTAATCGAGAAGATATTCAGTTGATCACCAAGTGTGGTATTCAAATGGTTAATGATACGCGTGATAATCTGGTCAAACATTATAACTATTCTAAAGAGTATATTATTTGGTCCGCCGAACAATCACTTAATAATCTAAAGACTGATTATATTGATTTGTTTCTGTTACATCGTCCTAGTCCTTTAATGCAGCCGGAAGTAATTGCTGAAGCAATTTCAAAATTGAAAGATGAAGGCAAAATAAAATCATTCGGAGTATCCAATTTTTCAGCATCTCAAATTGCATTGTTAGAAACATCTATTCCTATTACCGGGAATCAATTAGAATTTTCTTTGACTTCTAATTCGATTATGAATGATGGTTCATTGGATGATTGCATAGTAAATCAAAGGATGCTGATGTCATGGAGTCCGCTAGGGTCTTTTTTTAGAGAAGATACGGAACAAGTAAAAAGCATACAAAAAGTGATGTCTTCTTTGTTGGAAAAGTATAACGCTACAACGGATCAATTACTTTTAGCTTGGCTTATGAAGCATCCGGCAGGAGTATACCCTGTTGTAGGTACCACTTCGAAAGAACGTTTGAAAACTTCGTTTGAAGCGGTTCAAATCGAATTAAGTTTACAAGATTGGTTTATTTTATTAGAAGCAAGTAATGGGCATGAAGTCCCTTAAAAAATATACAAATGAGTAAAACTGCATTAATTACAGGAGCCACAAGTGGCATAGGTAAAGCAACTGCCGAATTGTTCGCTGCAAACGGAATCAATTTGATTCTCTGTGGAAGAAGACAAGAACGCTTAGACAATTTGCAATCAGCACTAGGGTCAAAAACTAATGTTTTGACTTTAAATTTTGATATCAGGGATAGAAGTGCTGTTTCTGAAGCAATTGGTTCTTTGCCAGACAATACAGAGATCGATATTTTAATCAATAATGCGGGTAATGCCCATGGCATGGATACTATCGACCAAGGAAGCCTTGACGATTGGGATGCTATGTTAGATATAAACGTAAAAGGTTTGCTTTATATTTCCAAAGCCATAATTCCACAAATGGTAGAGAGAAAAAATGGGCACGTCATTAATATTGGTTCTACAGCAGGTAAAGAAGTATACCCCAAAGGAAATGTCTATTGCGCTAGCAAGCATGCAGTAGATGCAATAAATCAAGGTATGAGATTAGATTTGAATGCACACGGAATTCGAGTTGGAGCAGTAAACCCTGGGCTTGTAGAAACCGAGTTTAGCGATGTGCGCTTCAAAGGCGATACAGACAGAGCAGAAAATGTTTACAAGGGCTTTCAGGCCTTAAGAGCAGAAGACATTGCAGATATTATTCACTTCGTAGTGACTCGACCTTACCATGTAAATATTGCTGATTTAGTGGTAATGTGCACGGCTCAGGCTTCTTCAACCATTGTGAATAAAAATCTATGATTAACAAACGCCTTTTAGTTAAAAACCTGCTCGCGCATAACGACGAGAACAGTTTTTATGACAAAAAGCGTTTTATTGATATCGGACAGAAAGAAGGAAAGGCTAAATTTCTCAAGCACGTGTGTGCGCTAGCAAATAGTAATCCGAAGAACAATTCATTTATTGTTGTTGGTGTTGAAGATGAAGACAATAAAATAATCGGGGTTGATTTTTTCGATGATAGTAAAATACAGAACCTAGTCAATGCTTATTTAGACAACCCTCCCTTGATTTCTTATGAAAATATTCCTTTTCCACACCTTGCAGAAGGTAAAGTTGTGGGTTTGGTGACCATAAAATCTCAAAACAAGATTTGCACCTTGCGAAAGAATATTTGGAAGTATTATGGAGGTATGGTTTTCTTTCGCGAAGGAAGTATTAGTATGCCAAAAGCCTTTGATATTGAATTGAAAGACATTAATTCTGAAGCAGTTTCAAATATCGAATTACATGCTCGAAATAATATTGAATTAACGCTAGACGGCGTAATCGATTTTATTAATAACAGGCATGCAGATTTAGAAAGTAATTATAAAGTTTTTAAAGAACAGTTTGTAGTTTGTTGGGCAGGCAATCAGAAAAAAGTA
>CALLIG010000290.1 GCA_938009735.1 uncultured Flavobacteriaceae bacterium | reverse complement strand
CTCTTTAGCGTTCTGAATTTTTTCTTGGCTTTCTAATAATAAAGTTGCTATTAAGTCAATGACTACCCCAGCGCATTCTCCAATTCCTATCGCTTTTTCATAGCGTGCTTCGGTTCCCCAATCGATAAAATCATCTTGTGTAAGATTCTCAATATCTGTTAGTGGCTTTAGAAAGTCATAGAAATAATGTTCTCCTTTTTCTGAATAATAATCGGCATAGCTGCTACCATTTCCGTTCGCATCAAAATCATCTAAAATCAAACGCAATGCTTGCGGCCCTCTTTTACTAGGCACTTTCACTACTTTGTCTGCAAAACGACCTTCTCCATTTCCAATATTTCCTCCGCCTAATAATACTTGAAGTGCGGGTGCAACTAATTTATCTTTCGTTCTTATACTCATACCCTGAAACCCGATATTGGCCATGTTATGTTGACCACAAGCATTCATACAGCCACTTATTTTAATAACCACATCTGAATTACTGATGTACTGCGGATATTCTGCTTTTATAACACGTTCTAGCTCTTCTGCGATTCCGGTACTACTTGATATTCCTAGATTACAAGTGTCGGTACCTGGGCATGCTGTAATATCTAAAGCGGTATTATAACCAGCTTCAACGAAGCCTAATTTTTTCAATTCCATATAGAAAAATGGAATCAATTCTTCACGCACATACGGAATTAAAATATTCTGTCTCAGGGACAATCGAATCTCCCCAGCAGCATATTTCTGAACTAAGTCAGCAAGCAATCTTGCTTTATCGGTATAAAAATCACCTAATAATACTTTAACACCAATAGCAACAAAACCACCTTGTTTTTGAGCAACCAAATTGGTCGATTTCCATTTTTCGAAAGCTACTTTATCAGTTATATCAACATTAGGAGCAATCTCTTTAGAAACCTGAACTTTTGGATAGGACAAAGCATCAATAGCAATTGTTTTCTGAGGAACTGCGTTTTGTTCTTCCTCTAGAAGCTTTTTGAATCCGTCTAAGCCTAAATCCTTCAATAAAAATTTCAATCTAGCTTTTGCTCTACTTTTGCGTTCGCCGTAGCGATCGAAAACACGAATTACCCCATCCATGAGCGGAATAATTTTATCAGAGGCTAAAAATTCAAATAGAACATCTGCATGTCTAGGCTGAGAACCTAAACCACCACCAATCATTACTTTAAAGCCTTTTTCACCATCTTGAATTTTAGCAATAAAACCTAAATCGTGCATGTAAGAAAGTCCGGTATCAGCATCACTTGCAGAAAAAGAAACTTTAAATTTTCTACCCATTTCTTGACTGATCGGGTTTCTCAAAAAGTATTTAAACAAAGCTTCTGCATATGGAGAAACATCAAAAGGCTCATCCACATCAATACCTGCGGTTTCACTCGCAGTTACGTTACGAACAGCGTTTCCACAAGCTTCACGTAGGGTAACCTCATCCTTTTCTAGCTCTGCCCAAAGCTCTGGAGTTCGGTCTAAATCAACATAATGTATTTGTAAATCTTGACGCGTCGTGATATGTAATCGACCTGTCGAATATTCATCAGACACATCGCTAATTCGATGTAATTGCTTTGATGTCACCTTTCCGTATGGCAGTTTGATACGAATCATTTGCACACCTTGTTGGCGTTGACCATAAACACCGCGTGCAAGTCTCAGGCTTCGGAATTTCTCCTCATCTAAATTTCCTTCTTTGAATTGGCGTATTTTTTGCTCTAACTCAAGAATGTCTTTCTCAACTACCGGATTTTCTATTTCCGTTCTAAAACTTTGCATTTAAATTAGATTTTAGACTCTAGATTTGATACACTAGATATTTATACTATATCTATAGGACAACTTGGTTAATAAAATAACATTCTCCTAATCTGATAATTACAACTAATATTTTATTGGATGAACCCTGCTCCTACGGTACTATTTGTTTGGGTGTCGATTAGAATAAATGAACCATTCGTTCGATGATCTTTGAATGCATCATAGAAGATGGGCTTATTCAGTTTAAAACTGACCTGAGCTATATCATTCATACCTAAAGCCGTTGCACCTGTGTCAATACCTGAATAATCCGGATTAATTTTATGATGAATGGATGCTACTTTAGCTAGCACTTTATTTACTCCGTGTTGCACTATATATTTGCTACCTGTAGTCAATTGCTGCGAATCCATCCATGAAATTGTCGCTGTAAATTGTTTTTCGATTTTTGGCAAATCATCAGCTTTCACCAACATGTCTCCTCTGCTCACATTTATTTCATCTTCTAATGTAATTGTAACTGATGAGCGTCTTGCGGCAGTTTCATATTTCTGATCATAGAAATAGATATCTTTTATTTTAGATCTAGTCTGTGATGGAAGGGCAACAACTTCATCACCAACACTCAATTCACCTCCATAAACCTTACCTGCGAAACCTCTAAAATCATGAAAATCATCAGTCTTTGGTCGAACCACATATTGCACCGGAAAACGAGGTGTACCCACATTAGATACCGCAGCCATATCTAAACCTTCCAAATGTTCTAATAATGTTTGACCCTTATACCAGGGTGTATTCTCCGATACGTTAACCACATTATCACCTTTCAGAGCACTCACGGGAATGAATGTGATTTT
>CALLIG010000289.1 GCA_938009735.1 uncultured Flavobacteriaceae bacterium | reverse complement strand
TAGGAATAGTAGGAATATAAATGTATACTGTTTTTTCATAATCAAGGTTTTAAAAATTAGTTTGTTAATAGCTAGTGTTTAGTGTTCTAAAAAGTCGATCAAATGTTTTCTATAGGTGTAATAATCGTCGTGCTCTAATACTGATTTTCGGGTTCGCGGTCGTTCAAATTCGATGTTTAGAATATCCCCGATTTTAGCACTTGGGCCACTCGTCATCATTACCACACGGTCGGCCAAAAAGATGGCTTCGTCTACATCGTGTGTTATCATGACAGCGGTAATTTTTTCTTTGTTCCAGATTTCAATCAGAATGTCTTGCAATTCTCCTCTTGTTAAAGAATCAAGCATTCCGAAAGGTTCATCTAGTAACAGTACTTTAGGCTTGATCGCAAATGCTCTTGCGATACCAACCCGCTGTTGCATTCCTTGAGATAGTTCAAGTGCTTTTTTATCAAAGGCACCATCCAAACCTACTTTGTGTAAATAATATTTTGCAATGTCTTTGCGCTGGGTTTTAGTAGCATGCGGAAAAACTTGATTCACGCCCAACAACACATTCTCTAATGCCGTCATCCATGGCATTAAACTGGGGGACTGAAAAATAACGCCACGGTCTGGCCCGGGTCCTTTTACAGGATTTCCTAGTACCGCAATGTTTCCTCCTGAAATAGGATTGAGTCCCGCAATCATAGAAAGCATGGTTGTTTTTCCACAACCGGAATGTCCAATAATGGTCACAAATTCCTCCTTCATTATTTGAAGGTTTAAATCTTCCAATACCACATAATCACCTTTGGGTGTGGGGTATACCTTTTTCAGCTTGGATAAATCAAGCATCACTTTCGAAGGAAAAACAATGCCATTCTCGGCTGGTAACTCTTGTATGGTTTCAAGGCTCATATTCTTTGCTTTACAATTAGGCTACAAAACTTTTGGGTGCTAAATCAGGAAGCTCATAGGTCTCGTTAGAAACAGATTTGCGCTCCTCACCGATATCCATCAAATATTCGATAATGGCATTACGTGTCTTTTTGAAATTCGCGTTGTCATTCAACGCGGTCTTATCCCGTGGTCGTTCTATATCAATCTTGAACTCAGGACCTAAAGTCGCGTTCGGTCCTGGTTTTAATGGAATAATACGGTCTGCCATATAAATACCCTCATCTACATCATTAGTAATCAACAAAGCGGTTCGCTTGTCTTGACTCCATATATTTAATATCTCATCTTGCAGATTTCCGCGAGTCAAGGCATCCAATGCTCCCAACGGTTCATCCATAATAATCATCTCAGGATTCATTGCTAAGGCTCTGGCAACTGCCACACGCTGCCGCATACCTCCTGACAATTCTTTTGGTCTTTTATTGATAGCTGGAGATAAACTTACCATGGCTACGTAGTCATTTACACGTTGTTTTAAAAAAGCTTTATTTTCTTTCGGAAAAGCTTCTTTGACCGCCATATATACATTCTGACCTACTGTCAACCAAGGCAGTAAAGAGTAATTCTGAAAAATAACTCCTCTTTCATGACTAGTATCTACAACGGGTTCTCCCTTAAAAAGCACCTCACCACTTGTGGGTTTTATGAGGCCGTTAATTAGATTTACCAAAGTTGTTTTTCCACTTCCTGTAAAACCAACAATGGCTACAAATTCTCCTTCTTCAATAGAAAGATTAATATCTGAAAGTACTTCAGTTGCGTTCTCCCCTTCTCCGTAGGTTTTATATATGTTATTTAGTTCTAGATATGCCATTTTTTAGTTTTAAGTCTTTTCTCTTTTTTCTTTCAGCACAGCGGTCTCAAATCTTTTTTCAGACTCCTTCATTCTTATTAAATGACACCATATTCTGCACCGTCAACATAATTTGGTCTAATAGAAAACCAATGATACCAATGACGAACATCGCGACGATAATTTTAGCATTCGAATCGTTGGCTCCGTTTTGAAATTCCTCCCAAACAAAAAGCCCTAATCCCTGACTTTGCGCCAAAAGTTCAATCGCAATTAAAACCATCCAAGCTACCGAAAGGGTAATCCGTAATCCCGTAAAAATTAGAGGTAAAGACGATGGCAATATCACTTTAAATACTTTTTGAAACGTACCTAGTTTTAGAACTTTAGCGACATTGATATAATCTTTATCTACAGATGAAACCCCCATGGCGGTATTCACAAGTGTCGCCCACATGGCACATAAACCAACACTTATAAAAGAAATCACAAAAGCATTATCAGAACTATCACCTATGTATAAGGTTTTCACAATCATGAAAACCAGCAGGTACCATACTACAGGAGAAACAGGTTTAAAGATTTGAATAAACCAGTTAAATGCACTTCGCAAAGACGGACTCAAACCAATAATAACACCAATGGGAACTGCAATTAACAGCGCTAATAAGAAACCTGCAAAAACGGTTTTTATACTCGTTAAAACAATATCAACAAAGGAGGCGCGACCAGTATACACAATAGCCGTTTTTCCTTTTGCAACAAGTTTAGCGTTTGTTGCTGCCATCTTTTCTACAAAGGCCGCCTTGTCAGCATTGATTACTTTATGATCTGCAATCAAGGATTGTAACGAAGCCCAAACCTGTGTAGGAGAAGGCAAGGTATTCGGCTGGCAACTACTATCGCCAGATGCGATACAAGCACGTTCCGCATCAGCTGCTACTTGACCTTGTTCGGTCAATGCTTTTTCGATTTTAAAATTCGCTTCTTTGTTGTACAAGGCTTTAGAACCCAAGTGCCATAACCCTAAAAATAAGAGAATGGATAATACGGTAATCCCTGCTTTTTTAAGCGATGGCAATAGATCTGCTTTTTGAAATTTAGGAGTTACCTTAGCCAGCAATGGCTTTAAAAACGCCATTGATTTTCCTTCCTTTTTTAGTGTGATTTCTTGTTCCATACTACTTTGCTTTTGTTTCGATGTTGCTTACTAGTATTTAATCTTTGTTTCCGATAGCGAAACTATTGATGTATCCTATAGGATCTTTTGCATCATATGTGGTGCCATCAATGAAGTCACCCGTAGCCGCTTTATACCCATCTGTTGCGGGAATATCTGCTGCAGGAATTTGACCTTCTGCTACTAATAAATCTGCTGCTTTTTTCCAGATATCAGGACGGTAAATGTCTTTGATAGTCTCACCATACCAATCGGCTGTTTTCGTTTCAGTAATTTGCCCCCATCTACGCATCTGCGTCAAGAACCAAATACCATCTGAGTAGAAAGGATAAGTTGCATTGTATTTGTAAAACACATTGAAATCAGGCATATCACGTTTGTCACCTTTTTCAAATTCGAAGGTACCTGTCATTGAATTCGCCAATACCTCTTCGGGTGCTCCTACATACTGAGACATAGAAAGAATTTTAACAGCTTCTGCCCTATTCGAAGGTTCATCTAACCATTTCCCAGCACGGATCATCGCTTTAGTAACTGCAATCGCCGTATTTGGATAGTCATCCACGAATTTCTTTGTCATTACAAATACTTTTTCAGGGTTATTTTTCCAGATATCATAGTTGGTTACTACTGGAACTCCAATTCCTTTGAAAACTGCTTGTTGGTTCCATGGCTCACCAACACAGTATCCATAAATAGTACCTGACTCTAAAGTTGCTGGCATTTGTGGCGGAGGTGTCACAGATAATAATACCTCAGCGTCAATTTGACCTTGAACATTTTCAGCAGTATACATACCAGGGTGAATACCCGCAGCAGCTAACCAATAGCGTATTTCATAATTGTGCGTAGATACTGGGAAAACCATTCCCATTTTAAAAGGCTTACCATTATTCTTATATTCGGTAATTACCGGCTTTAAAGCATCTGCTTTAATAGGATGAATAGGCTTGCCATCTTCCCCTTTTGGAACATTAGGCTTCATTTTTGACCAAACATCATTAGATACTGTAATTCCGTTTCCATTTAAGTCCATAGAAAAAGGAGTCACCAATTCCGCCTGTCTTCCAAAGCCAGCTCCCGCAGCAATAGGTTGACCTGCTAACATGTGCGAGCCATCTAATTGTCCGTCAATCACACGATCTAAAACATTTTTCCAGTTTGATTGCGCTTCTACAGAAACGAAAAGTCCCTCTTCTTCAAAGAATCCTTTCTCCTTAGCGATAGCCAAAGGAGCCATATCTGTTAACTTAATAAAACCGAAAGTGAGTTGCGGTTTTTCAATTTCCAATTGTTTTGTTTTAGAAGCCACTACATCTGTTGCTACTTCTGTTGTTGCTTTTTTAGCTTCCTTTCCACCACAGGCAAACATTAGAAGCGTAGCTGTTAAAAGAAAAAATGCTTTTGTGAATTTTGTTTTCATATTCAATAGATTTTTGGTTAATCAAATTCTTGATGTGTCAAAAATACGTATCAATACGTATTAATACGTATAATAATCAAATCAAAATGTGATTTAATACGTATTTTTATGAAGAAGCAATAAAGTGTGATTGAAAAATTAAGAATTCAGATAAAAGGCAGTTTGATATTGAGGAATTCTAAATTCCTTAGAGATACTACAACTAACTTGGGATGTATATTACAGGATAAATAGTAAAGTAGCCGTATTAATTCTTATAAACTAGAATGAAGTACGCGCTGCACCTCTTCCTCAAAAAAGGCAGGATGCTCAGCAACAACATCGCCGATTACGATTATACCAGGTTTAGAAATATCAATACAAGCACTTACCTTATCTATACCATCTAAAGAAGAAATAGTACAGCATTCATTTTTCATTGTCCCGTTTTGAATAACAGCAACTGGAGTTGTAGAACCTCTGTATTTACTAACTTCTTGAACGATATCCGTTAATTTTCGAACACCCATCAAGATGACCATTGTAGCGGAAGATTGGGATGCATATTTTAAATCCTCTGAAAAAGAA
>CALLIG010000288.1 GCA_938009735.1 uncultured Flavobacteriaceae bacterium | reverse complement strand
AACATCGATATGTTGAGTAGGGGAGAAGAAGCAGTTGATTTAGGAGGTTATGGTGTTACCTATGCCTATGGTTATGACCCTGAAGGTAATATGATAGAGATGGAGCAAATGGAGCAACGTTTTATGTCACAAACAGGTATGGATAGTCTTTGGATACAAGAGCATGATATGTGGATGACACAGGTTGCTATAATGAGTCCTGATTTGAAAAAGATATCTGATTTTTATAAGGGCGTTTTAGGCTTTTTACCGAACAGAATAGCAAAGCTTGAAAATATGGATCGACTAGATGATATTGTTGATCAAGACAAAGTCGTCTTAAATGCGACCTGGTTTAAGATGGATGGACCAGGTAAAATGGTGGAATTGATGCAATATGACCACCCAGAGACTGCAGCTAAACTGCATAAAAAAGATCCGACTGATTTGGGGTATACGTTTTCATTAGAAGTCACAGACATACAGCAAGAATATGAGCGTATGAAAAAACTGGGTGTCGAATTTATGAGTGAGCCACAAATCGTAGGAGAATTTCATACCGTATTTGCGCACGATATTGATGGCAATGTTTTCTCTTTACGACAGGCAGTTAGCAAAGATTCGGGCTATTCCATGCAAAATTTCAACTATTAAATATGACCAATAAAATATTAAGTACCCTCTTTCTGGGATTATGCTTGCTACAATCTTGTGCCGAAAATAAAGGGGATAAAGAAGAAGAAATTGCCAAAAAAGCAGGGGCTGAGGTTTTTCAGGCCAATTGCGCCGCCTGTCATAGCGGTTCACTTTCAGAAGCTCCGAAATTGGCTAGTTTGAAATTGCTTTCCAAAGAAGATATTGTTAAAACCCTACGTACAGGCGTGATGCGAAATCAAGCTGATCGTTTGACTAAGGAACAGCACGAACAATTGGCGGCCTTTATTTCTGATGGTAGTGAGTCCGCAGCCATAAATGATGTGGTAGCCGGAAAATGTGATGAAGAATATACAGCAGAAATTGCAGATGCAAAGCCGGTTATTGGTAATTGGGGAATGGGCTTAGAAAACAAGCGCTATTATGATGCAGATGATTTAAAGATTAATGCTGCTAATGTCTCCGGATTAAAACTGAGTTGGGCTTTTGCTTTTCCGAATGCTACTAGAGCAAGATCGCAGCCAACGATTGTAGGAAACACTTTATACACGGCAAGTCAACATGGTACTATTTATGCTTTAGACAAGAAAACGGGATGCATACGATGGACGTTTCAAGCAGATGCAGAAATACGTAGTGCCTTGGTCGTAGGTACTGATGAAAATGGGGTAGCAAATCGCCTTTATTTTGGAGATTTCGCGGCAACCGTTTATTCACTCGATTTGAAAACCAAAAAACTCAACTGGAAACAAAAAATTGATAACCATCATATGGCGACGATAACAGGTTCGCTGAACGTTTTTGAAAATCGCTTGTATGTGCCCGTATCTTCTTTAGAAATCATTTCTGCACATGATGAAAATTACGAATGCTGTAATTTTCGAGGAGCTATGGTTGCTTTGAATGCCGATACCGGAGCTCAAATCTGGAAAACCCATACCATAGCAGAAGCCGCAAAGCCAACGGGAAAAACGAGTGTTGGCACAACAAAAATGGGTCCTTCAGGTGCACCAATTTGGACAACGCCGACCATTGATACCAAACGAAGGGTGCTCTATTTTGGAACAGGGGAAAATTACACCCGACCAGTTTCTAAAACGAGTGATGCGATTATGGCCATGAGTATGGATGACGGAAAAATTCTTTGGTCACAACAAATGTATCCTGATGATGCATGGAATGGGGCTTGCGTTTGGCCACCATACGGACCAAACTGCCCTGAATATCATGGTCCGGATGCCGATTTTGGGGCTCCGGTCATACTAATTACCTCAGGAGAAAAAGACATTTTGTTGGCGGGACAAAAGTCGGGTGATGTCTTCGCCCTAGACCCTGATAATGGTGGAGAAGTCATTTGGACAGAATTGGTAGGCAGAGGCGCAACGATGGGCGGTGTACATTGGGGTATGGCAAGTGATGGTAAAACACTCTATGTTCCTATCAATGACCAAAACGATTATGCTTTACATAAAGAGCAGCCTATTCAACCAGGTGTTCATGCCTTAAACATAGTCGATGGCAAACGCATTTGGTCAACCATAGAAGAAAACCGCTGTGAAGGAAAAGAAGCATGGGAATGCGGACCGGGTATTTCTGCGGCCATTACTGCAACACCAGAAGTGCTTTTCGCGGGTGCTTTAGATGGCATGCTAAAAGCCTACGACACCAAAACCGGTAAAGAACTTTGGGCTTATGACACCGCTCATGATTATGATGCTGTAAATGGCGTCAAAGCTTTTGGCGGTACTATTGACTCTGATGGACCAGTAGTCGTAGGCAATAAATTATTTATTACCTCTGGCTATGCCAAATTTGGCGAGCGGCCGGGGAATGTTTTGCTAGCTTTCGAATTACCATAAATCAAACAACAACGAATGAATTTATTTAACTTAAAAGAAAAAGTAGCTATTGTAACAGGTGGTAACGGCGGTATAGGATTGGCTTATGCGAAAGGCTTGGTGAAAGCTGGTGCAAAAGTGGCTATCTGGGGAAGAAATTCAGCAAAGAATGAGCTTGCAAAAACAGCATTGGAAAGCTTAGGTGGAGAAATTATGGTTTTTGCAGCCGACCTAACAAATGCTGCTGAAGCACGCGATGCCTTTAAAGCTACACTAGCACATTTTGGAAAAGTGGATATTTGCTTTGCCAACGCCGGTGGAGCAGGCCCTCAAGGTAAACGTTTGCACGAAATAGAAGAAGACGATTGGAATGCTATAATAAATTTGAATCTGAATAGTGTTGTTAATACCTATAAGCCGATCATACAACATTTGATAGATCGAAAGGCACCCGGAAAGTTAATTGTGACTTCTTCTATAGCAGCATTAATTGGTACTGGTTTTTCTGCGGGCTATGGCACAACAAAATCAGCAGTTTTAGGTCTTACACGATCGCTAGCTGTTGAATTAGGAAATAAGGGAATTCAAGTAAACGCAATTTTACCAGGATATATTGAGACCGAAATGTCATCAAATGCACCTCAAGCATTTAAAGAAGCTACACTTCGACGTTCAGTAACTGGTAAAAACGGAACCCTAGAACAAATGGAAGGTGTTGCTGTTTTTCTGGCTTCAGAAAGTAGTGATTTCATGACAGGTCAAAGTATTGTATTAGATGGTGGACATACTATTTTTCCTTTATAAAAAATAAGTGCGATGAGGTGGAAGTATATTAAATGGGCGATTTTTAGTATAGTAGCTGTATTAATACTAATTCCCAGCTACAATTATTTTGGTTCCATAGATTGGGACAAAAAGCACAGTAACAGAATTGCCGAGCTTCCTGTATTTCAAGAAGCTGACGATACTGGAGAATTTCGTTTACAGATTGGAGAATTAGAATTTTTGATTCGGGTGGCTGGAATGCAAAATGAAGGTCCTGCGGTGGTCTTATTACACGGCTTTCCTGAATCCTCTATAATGTGGACTGATGTATTAAAAGAAGCAGCAAAAGAAGGCTATCGGGTTATTGCTTTTGACCAAAGAGGATATAGTCCTGGTGCAAGACCTAAAGGTGCGGAGCATTATCACATTACGGAGTTGACAAATGATGTAATAGCGGTGGCTAATCAGTTGGGCTTTGAAGCGTTTCATTTAGTTGGCCATGATTGGGGAGCAGTTGTTTCGTGGAATGTAGCAATGCAACATCCTAAAAGGCTGAATAGTTTGACAGCACTTGCCATTCCGCATACCGGTGTGTTCTTTGACGCAGTACGCAATCATCCAGAGCAACAACAGCGTAGCGGTTATATGAAAACGTTTCAAAAACCTTTTCTGGTTGAATACAAATTCATTGCTAATGAGCAAGAATTTTTTAAGATAATGATGGGTGATAATCCTAAAGATCA
>CALLIG010000287.1 GCA_938009735.1 uncultured Flavobacteriaceae bacterium | reverse complement strand
TCAGCAGCAGCTTCTGTAGCATCTTTTGCTTTATCAGCAGCATCTCTACATGATACAAATGACACACAAAGTGCAAGCATCAAAATTGAACTTAAAATTACTTTTTTCATGTTTTTTAGTTTTAGTGTTTTGTTCTAACTGCAAATATATACGTATTTGTTGGGTGTTTAGATGCTATTTGTTAACATATTTTAAGATTTAGTAAACAAAAGCAATGAATTGTAGGGGTGTTCATTCAATTAAAAGGGATAATCAGAGACTAAAAAATGATTTATTATAAAGTTTAACGGGTTATTCTTCTTATTAAATTTCAAATTATTAGCGAAGCAGGTTCGCTTTATCGTAATAGGTTTTGCAATTACTTAAAATACAAACAAGGTATAATTAAGTAAAAAAGGTAAGCTCAGTCATGGTTTAGAGCTTTCTATATGCTTTATATGGTTCAAAATCGCTAATTTTGCACCCTTAAAACCCAGTACCAGAAGCATTTCGTATGAAGTTCGCAGAATATAAAGGATTGAACCTACCAAAGGTGGCAGAAGAGATTTTAAGCTATTGGAAGGAAAATCAAATTTTTGAAAAAAGTATTTCCACTCGTGAAGCCAAACCGAGCTATGTCTTTTATGAAGGTCCACCTTCCGCAAACGGAATGCCGGGTATTCACCACGTTATGGCACGTACCATAAAAGATATTTTTCCGAGGTATAAAACAATGAAAGGCTTTCAGGTCAAAAGGAAAGCAGGTTGGGATACACACGGACTGCCTATTGAACTTGGTGTTGAAAAGGAGTTGGGTATAACAAAAGAAGATATTGGAAAGAAAATATCTGTTGAAGAATATAATGCAGCTTGTAAAAAAGCGGTGATGCGTTATACTGATGTTTGGAATAAAATGACCGAGCAAGTTGGTTATTGGGTTGATATGGAAGATCCATATGTCACCTATAAGTCCAAATACATGGAAACTGTTTGGTGGTTGTTGAAGGAGATTTATGATAAAGGATTGATATATAAAGGATATACCATACAACCGTATTCTCCAAAAGCAGGAACGGGTCTTAGTTCACACGAATTAAATCAGCCAGGTACGTATCAAGATGTAACCGATACTACAGTAACTGCCCAGTTTAGAGCTATCGAAAGTAGCCTGCCAGATTTTCTTCAAAACGAAGGAGATGTATATATTCTAGCATGGACTACAACACCTTGGACGCTTCCTTCGAATACTGCATTGACTGTTGGGTCTAAGATTGATTATGTTTTAGTAGAGACCTATAATCAATATACGTTTAAGCCAATGAATGTGATATTGGCAAAGAATTTGGTTGCAAAACAATTTGCTGGAAAGTATAATCAGGTTGAATCGAAACCTGAACTATTGGAATATAAATCGGGAGATAAAAAGATTCCGTTTTATGTTGTTAAAGAATTTGTCGGAAAAGATTTATTAGGTATAAAATATGAGCAACTTATAGATTATGTTCTACCATATCAAAATGCAGAAAACGCTTTTCGTGTAATTTCGGGTGATTTTGTAACAACTGAAGATGGTACTGGTATTGTTCATACCGCGCCTACTTTTGGTGCTGATGATGCATTGGTTGCCAAACAAGCAGTTCCAGAAATTCCACCTTTGTTAGTCTTAGATGAAAATGGCAATCCAGTTCCATTGGTAGATTTACAAGGTAAGTTCAGACCTGAAATGAAAGATTGGGGCGGTAAATATGTCAAAAATGAATATTATGATGATGGCGAAGCACCTGAACGTTCTATTGATGTTGAAATAGCAATTAGACTTAAAGAAGAGAATAAAGCTTTTAAAGTAGAGAAATATGTTCACAGTTATCCAAATTGCTGGCGAACTGATAAGCCTATTTTATATTACCCGTTAGATTCTTGGTTTATCAAGATTACTGATGTTAAGGATAAAATGTTTGCATTGAATCAAACCATTAACTGGAAACCAAAATCTACTGGTGAAGGGCGTTTTGGTAATTGGTTAGCAAATGCAAACGATTGGAATTTATCTCGCTCGCGATATTGGGGTATTCCACTTCCTATCTGGAGAACAGAAGATGGTACAGAAGAAATAATGATTGGTTCAGTTGCTGAATTGAAATCTGAAATGGACAAAGCATTAGCAGCAGGCGTCCTTGAAAAAGATATTTTCGAAGATTTCGTAGTGGGCGATATGACTGAAGAGAACTACGAGAAAATCGATTTACATAAGAATATAGTAGATCAAATTACTTTGGTTTCTGCATCAGGTAAACCCATGAAACGTGAAAGCGATCTGATTGATGTTTGGTTTGATAGTGGTTCAATGCCTTATGCGCAATGGCATTATCCTTTTGAAAATAAAGATCTAATTGATAAATCTGAAACTTTTCCTGCAGATTTTATTGCGGAGGGAGTTGATCAAACCAGAGGATGGTTTTACACCTTGCATGCAATTGCTACAATGGTTTTTGATTCTGTAGCCTATAAGAATGTAGTTTCTAATGGACTTGTACTAGACAAGGAAGGCAAGAAAATGTCGAAGCGATTGGGCAATGCGGCAGATCCTTTCGAAACCATGAATGAGCATGGAGCAGATGCTACGCGATGGTATATGATTTCAAATGCAAACCCTTGGGATAACTTGAAATTTGATGTTGAAGGTATAGCCGAGGTAAAACGTAAGTTCTTCGGAACCCTTTACAATACCTATTCATTCTTTTCATTGTATGCGAATATTGATGAATTTAAGTATTCGGAAGCCGATGTTCCATTAAATGAACGCCCTGAAATTGATCGATGGGTTCTTTCAGAATTACATTCGCTTATCAAAAAAGTAGATGAGGCTTATGCGGACTATGAGCCGACAAAAGCAACAAGAGCTATTTCAGGTTTTGTACAAGAGAATCTGAGTAATTGGTATGTGCGTTTATGTAGAAGGCGTTTCTGGAAAGGAAATTATGAACAAGATAAAATATCTGCTTATCAAACATTGTATACCTGTCTGGTTACAGTTGCAAAATTATCGGCACCAGTAGCACCGTTTTTCATGGATCGGCTGTACAAAGATTTAATTGCAACTACTGAACAAGAAAATTTTGAAAGTGTTCATTTAGCTGATTTTCCTGTAAGTGATGCATCGATGATTGATACTGATTTAGAAGGGCAAATGCAAAAAGCGCAGACGATTTCTTCTTTAGTATTATCTATCCGTCAGAAAGAAAAAATTAAGGTCCGACAGCCTTTACAGAAAGTAATGATTCCGATTTCTAGTGAAAAACAGAAACACGAAATTGAAGCTGTGGCTGATTTGATTAAGTCAGAAGTAAATGTAAAAGAGATAGAGTTATTAGATGATGCTTCAGGTATTTTGGTGAAACAAATAAAACCCAACTTTAAGGTTTTAGGCCCAAAATATGGTAAAGAAATGAAACTAATTGCTAGTGCGGTTGCAAAGCTTGGACAGGAGGATATCCAAAAAATTGAACAGGAGGGCGAATTATCTATCGAAATAGAAAATAAAAGTATTATTTTACAGTTTCAAGATGTAGAGATAACCTCTCAAGATATTGAAGGTTGGCTAGTTGCTTCATCAGGTTCTTTAACGGTTGCATTAGATATTACAATCAATGATACCCTCAGAAAAGAAGGTATTGCAAGAGAGCTTGTAAATCGAATTCAGAATATGAGAAAAGATTCAGGATTTGAAGTAACAGACAGGATAAAAGTTAAATTATTAAAAGACGGATTTGTTGAGAATGCGGTTGCTGAAAACATAGAATATATTAAAACAGAAACGTTAACCGCTGAACTTGACTTTGAAGAAAAACTAGATGTAGGCACAGATATAGACTTCGATGAAGTGAATACTAAATTATTTATTGAAAAACACTAGAAAAATGGCACAAGAAGTAAAAGTTAGATACGGAGACAATGATTTGGCTGAATTTAAAGCGCTAATTGAAGAAAAAATAGTGAAGGCTAATAGTCATTTAGAACTATTGAAAAGTTCATATATGAATGACGGTAATAATGGTACTGATGATACCTCGCCAACATTCAAAGCTTTTGAAGAAGGATCTCAAACAATGAGTAAAGAAGCAAATACGCAATTGGCAATTCGCCAAGAGAAGTTTATTCGTGATTTGAAAAATGCATTGTTGCGTATTGAAAACAAAACTTATGGCGTTTGTCGTGTAACAGGTAAGTTAATAAACAAAGAAAGATTAAAGCTTGTGCCACATGCAACACTTAGTATAGAGGCGAAGAACATGCAAAAGTAAATCACTTTCATTTTTTATAAAAGCATATTGACCTATGAGGTTTTGAAAACCTCATAGGTTTTTTTTTAAAGTATTATGAAAAGTTTCTTAATTCTTTTTCTAGTTACGAGTTTTTTGACTGCTCAAAAAGTGGTTAAAAAATCAATTATTAATACCAGTATTTCTGCTATTCAAATAGATGCTTCAAATTGTTTTGAAATAAGCATTGAAAATAGCAACTCAGATATAATGACGGTGTCAGCGATTATTGACGGTGAGTACAAAAATGATCTGGTGCTTAATGTAAAAGAAGAAGGAACTACAGTTGTCGTTAGTGCTGGCTTTCGGCCAAATTTTCAAAATCCGAATGATAAATTGAGTGCCCACAAAGTGGTTTCAATTGCTTTGGATATAAGAATTCCTAAAAATAAAAATGTCAATGTCTACGGAACAAGTTGTAATATTAAAGTTGAGGGCGCATATGAAAAGTTGAAAGCGACATTGAATGATGGCACATGCAGTCTTTTTTCGGTTCTTGGGTTTGCAGATGTTTCTACCCAAAGCGGAAATATATTGATCGAAAGCCAAGCAGCAACTATAGATTGTAAAAGTAAATACGGATTTATTGAAGGCGAAATAATTGCCAATAGCTTAAATCAATATTATCTAAGAACTACTACCGGAAATATCCTCTTAAAGAGAATCGAATAATATGTTTATTTTTGCCACAATTATCACTATAAAATGAGTTTAAAGAAGTCCGTATTACTAATTGCGATTATATTAATTATCGATCAGGTAAGTAAAATTTATGTCAAGACTCATTTTGTTCTTGGTAGTGAAGGAGCTGTTGAGGTATTTAGCTGGTTTAAGATACTATTTATTGAAAATTCGGGAGCAGCATGGGGTGCAAAATTAAGTGACTTTTTACCTATTTCAGATTCATTAGGAAAATTGATTTTAACTGTTTTTAGACTATTCGCAGTTGCTGGTATAGGTTATTGGTTATTTGACACCATCAAAAAACAATCTCCTAAAACATTAATACTTGCGGTTTCATTAATCTTTGCCGGAGCACTTGGTAACATCATAGATTCGGTTTTTTATGGTCTTATTTTTGATCATAGTAACGGTCAGCTTGCAACACTTTTTTCAGATGAACCATACGGAAGCCTATTTCATGGTAAAGTAGTTGACATGCTTTATTTCCCTATTGTCCAAGATGCTACATGGCCAGAATGGGTGCCTTATTTTGGAGGCGGTGATTTTAGATTTTTTGAACCTGTTTTTAATATTGCTGATACAGCCATAAGTACAGGAGTTGGTATTCTATTA
>CALLIG010000286.1 GCA_938009735.1 uncultured Flavobacteriaceae bacterium | reverse complement strand
CCTTTTTTGCTAAATAAATGCTTTATTAACGTGCTTGTACGATGCTGATTTTCTTCATTAAAGCCACTAAACCTTTTAGGGACTACTACATACTTATAATCACTCAAGTTAACTTGAGCATTAGACGTAAAACTTGCCATTAAAACAATAGTTATAAAAATATTTTTCACAATAATATATTTAAAGAATTAGTATTTGACATTGCCGTTAGAAAGCAAGGTTACAAATATTCAAAATTACATATGAAAAAAGCGTGCCAACTTAGGTAAGACTAACAAGTTGAGGAAAAGATCATATCATTTCTTGCCCCAAGATATGATATTTAATCCTAACTGAAAAGAGAGGTATTGGCTATCAATAAGGTTTTGATAAGCGAGTAAATTATCTGCCAAAAAGTAAAGATTTACAGGTCCGGCTTGCAAATTAATTCCTAGGCCAACATTGGTATATGAAAATTTGTCAACGGTATAAGTGGCTTTTAGTGCCATGATATTTCCAAACCTTCTGATATAGAAAGCCGTAAGAGCAGTTTGCGGTCCTCTTGGCCGATTGATCATATATATTTGACCACCTATGCCGTTTAAATATTTAGGAGCACGGTTACTACCTGAAGCATTAGGACCACAATCACAGTCAGCAGCTCCTAAAGATTGCTCACCCCAATTGTAACGTAGCGAAGCATTTAATTTTGTTGGTCTAAAGGTTACATAACTATCAAAATTATTCTCAAAAGGAATTACCTCTTCAATATCATCAACAAGATCTTGCCAAAAATCAAGATTAGGATTTGATAATGCATCTGGCAATATTACCTCAACACCCTCAGTTGTAATATCTCCATTCAAAGTATAATTTTCTACGTCATTCGAGTGGTAGATCAATCCTAAATCTAAAAGGCTTCCAGTAAAAGTAGTTTGATCGTTGGTCTTGTATGTAAAACCTAAATCAACACCCAAACCAAGGTTGCCCCCAAAAAAACCTCGTTTAAATATCGTGTTTCCTAGCGTCTCTTCACTATTGCCATCTTTTATAGCATTTATTCCTGAAGTTCGCCATTGCATATCGGCATTGAAAGTACTTGATAATAGATTATTCTGCCCTGGTCGGGTTACAAAAAAGCCTTTGTTTCTTGTTGAATTAAAATCAAAAATACTCGAATATATTTTTGCTCTTGCTCCAACTGTAAGCTTTCTATTTACGATTTTATTTGCGCCAAAATGAAAAACATTCATCATTTCACCCCTAGTTTTTAAATCCCCTAAATCAAATCGCTTACTTAATTGATCTGCATTACCATCAATGGCTAAAATCGCATAATCTTCAAACCAATAACCTATGGCGTCACCTTCGTTATAAATACCGAAAGAATAAAACATATTAGGGTCTTTACCTCTAAAACCAACATTAAGAAGCTCCAATTGATAGGTACCACTTAGTTCATCTCTAGCTGTCATTCCATTCAATACCCGGTCTCTTAGCTTGTCATTAATATCTAAACCATCATTTGCAAAAAGATCAAAAGCAGAAATACCACTAGAACCAGCCTGAAAAGACAATCCTGAAACTGTCGGAACACCAGCATACCACTTAAAATCAACCTGTGCTCCAGGATTTATCATTAATGATTGTGGTATTTCAGTAAAATCATATAACAACTGTTTATTTTGGGCATGCATAGAAACGCATAGCCAAAAGCTAATTACAAAAAGTGCTTTAGAAAGTCTCATTTAATTAGCTCAACCCTGAATTTACCGCTAGACTTTAGCGTAATTATTGGGTTTTCAAGATTTGATGTACTTGAATTGTCTCCTAAGTTTTCGGCAACTACCCGTATTGTGGAAAGTGATTTTATTATTTCAATACTTCTACCTGAAGCACCATAAGCAATTTCTCTTTGAATTATAGCTGTAGGTTCAGGATCAATAGAAAATACTTCTGTATCTAAAATTGTATCTGCTTCATCTAAAAACTCAACAGTTATTTCAAGCTCTTTACTTGTAGTATTCTCAACAACATATGTTATTGTACCATCAATAACACGATTAGCAAATACATCTGAGCTAAAAGCATCAAAATTAAAATTTTGACTGAATACACTAGTACCGCTTACTAGATTAATAACATCTTCAGGTGCTTCAAGATATAATATGCCTGCTTCATAAGTAGGAGTCGCGGCAATATTCTCAAATTGATTAAAGTCAACATCTTCAACACACGAAGATAGTATTGACAAGAATACTACTACACATAGAAAAAATTTACTTTTGATTTTCATAAAATAACCTTAAACCAGACCCATAAAACTAGTGCTTGGTACTATAAGGTATAACTCTATAAATAAGTTTTTATTTCACTTAAATCGTGAATAATAGGGCAAACTTCATGATGTGGTTCATTGTGCGCGTTAAAGTGTAAAACATGTATACCTAAAGCTTTGGCTCCTATGATATCAGCTTCAAGGCTATCACCTATCATAATTGCATTTTTAGCAGCAACATTTGCATGGTTTAACCCAGCTTTAAAAATTAGAGGATTAGGTTTCTTGACACCAGCCGTTTCAGAATTAATAACATGTTCAAAATACCCATCTATATTCGACGCACGCATTTTTTTATCTTGAATCTCTTGAAATCCGTTAGTAATAATATGTAGTTTATATTTTGGTTTTAGATAGTCTAAAATTGCGATCGTGTTTGGAAAAAGATGATTGTAAGATGATAAATATTGTATATACTCGTCTGCTAATTTTAGTATCATTTCATCTGATACCACAAGTTCTAATTTATCAAAAACAGACTTCAAACGTTGATACCGAAGTTGTTCTTTGGTTATTTTTTCTTCACGATATAGCTTCCAAAAAGCAAAATTAGTTGGCACATAAACCTCCAAAAAATCACTCAACGCTATGTTGATTTCATTTTGAGTTAGAATTTTTGCAAACGTAAGTGACGAATTTTTTTCAAAGTCCCATAGTGTGTGGTCTAAATCGAAGAAAACATCAGTAACTATTTTTTCAAACATTATAATTGGTTAGTATAGTTTCATATAATTTCTTCCAATCTAATTTGTTAGTGCCTCCTAAAAGTTCATTAGAAAAAACCACATTTAATTCACCTTTAACCTTTTTAACTTGCTCATACAAAACACTCATTTTATCAAGAATTTCTTCCTTCGTAGCCAAGTTAAGTAATGCATAATCATGAACCACAAATGAATGTATACGTATAGGCTGCTGAACTTCTAAATTAATATCATAGAAATAAAAAGGAGTACATGTACCAGCTCTAAAGCCAATCTCATGCGTATAACCCATTGTATAATCATCTGTAAATTCACCATCAACAAGATTGCGATAAGTTTCTGGTATATCAACTCTATTATATCTCATACGAGAATAATTTACTGGCCTATTTACCACTAATTCTAATCTCTTTTTTTCCTTTTTCAATAATTCTATATCGTTGAAAGAGCTATAAGATGCACCCAAAGAAACAAGGCTATAATCAGCGATCCACTTGATTAGAAACTTGAATTTATTATTGTTAGGAGATACATTTTTATCATACGTCGAATAGGATGCAAATTGAAAGAAAAATAGACTTTTAACTTTAAGTTTCTTGTGAAGATCTATTAAAAATTTATAATTATTAAAAGGGTCGTTTTTCGGATTAAACCAAACCTTTATTCGGTCTGCGACTCTTTTAAATTTAAAAGAACCTAAATCAAGAAAGAAACCTGCAGCACTTCGTATAAAACCTCTATGAGCGAAGCAATGTGACGTGGTTACATCGATTATCGTTGCATGCTTATACTCTCTCTTTATTCGTTCAAGATTAGGAAACCGTTCTTGCAACTTATCTAAAAGTTTAAATGCCCATTGATCAACAACTGGTTGTCTTAAAAAACTATATTGATAGGCTATACTTTCTTTAGGAGGAAACCGCCCATGTACATCTTTAACATGCGGAAGGTATTCTTCATAGCGACTTAATAAATAAAAACTGGCTGAAAAAATATCATAAGGAATACTACTTTTCTCGCCAGATGGAAAAAAACAAGGTATATCTTCCCAACGACCAACGATTACTTGAATATCACTTATTCCTTGCTCAAATAAAATATCGTTGCTTCGAATAAAAAATTCATTCTGCAACGGTTGTTTGGTGTACGTGATTTTAGGGCCAGAATGTTTTATAAAATCCTCAACCTTGGTAGTAAAAGTTACCTCAATACCCAAAATACGCGTAAACACTTGCTTCATGGTATACGTAAAGCGAGGTGTAATCTTATGAGTATAGATTAATAACATGAGTATTTCAATTCAGAAAAGTAAAGTTAAGAATTGGTTTGAACTTAATCTTTATAAAACCCCTTCATCTGCAAAACTAAAATATTCTTTTTGGGTAATGATTAAATGATCTAAAACTTTCAAATCTAATGCATCAGCTGCATTCTTTAATTTCTGTGTGATTTGAGTATCAGCCGTACTTGGTTTAAGCGTACCTGAAGGGTGATTATGCGCCAAAATCATAGCAACGGCACCTAGCTCAAGAGCCTGTTTCAAAACAAGACGTACATCAACTAAAGTACCCGTAATTCCGCCCTTACTAAGCTGTGCATGATGAAGTACCTTATTGGAATTATTTAAATAGATGATCCAAAATTCTTCATGCTCTAACTCCCCTAGTATCGGCTGCAAAAGTTCAAACACACTTTTACTACTACTAATTTTTGTAATTTTTTGTGCAGCCTCCCCTCTTCTTCTGCGACCCATTTCTAAGGCAGCCGCAATGGTTACCGCTTTGGCTTCTCCTATTCCTTTGAATTCTTTGAGTTGTTTTATGGAAAGTCTTCCAAGTTCATTAAGATTATTATTAACGGAAGCTAAAATGCGCTTAGAAAGTTCAACAGCACTTTCATTTCTACTTCCAGATCCTATTAAGATAGCTACAAGTTCTGCATCAGACAAGATGCTTTTTCCTTTTTGAACAAGCTTCTCTCTAGGTTTATCATCATCTGACCAGTTTTTTATAGAAAGGGAAGGTGAATTTTCTTGCATTTCTAAAAATAGGACAAATCCTACAAAATAAATAAACTTAACAACACTTTTTATGACTGTGATACATGAATGATTTGGTATAATCAATCATCTTCAGGTTGAATCTCTTGTTGTTCGATTTTAGCTCTGGTATCGTTTACCATTCTATCTTCTTCTAAAATAACATTTGACATACCTAACATGAAGGCTACCAAAACTAAGGAGGTCTTTCGTCGTAGAAATCGATAAATCGACTTAAGTACTAATAGGTGTTTAACAGTAGTCATGCGCTATTCATTTCAAAAAACAATCCAAATGAATAAATACTGACAAATATGCAGTTACATTATTGTAAATCAGTTTTCTATGATTGTCTTTAACTTTGCTAAATCTAATCCCCCATAATTTCCTGAACTCATTAAAAGTAAGACGGAATTATCAAAATTTTGATCAAAAACAAACTTTCTGAACTCATCCGCATTAGTTTGAATTTCTAAATCATTACGATCAAAAGCCGAAGATATTTGTTCAGGACTAACTGCTGCTAATTTTTTGATGGCTACTGACTCAGGTAAGTAAAATACTACTGGAATATCTGCTGCATCTAGGGCACTCTTATATTCCTTTAAAAACTCAGGGTTAAAACTACTATAGGTGTGTAATTCTAAACAGGCAATTAACTTTCTATTCGGGTATTGCTCTTTTACCGCTTTAGTGGTAGCAGCAACCTTACTTGGCGAATGAGCAAAATCTTTATAAGCAACACTAGTTTTACTTTCTGCTATTTTTTCTAACCTCTTTGAGGCTCCTTTGAAAGTTGCAATGGCCTCATAGAAATCATCTTCGTCTAAGCCCATATTTTGGCAAATCCATTTTGCCCCTGCGAGATTGTTTAAATTGTGTTTTCCGAAAACTTCTATAGGCATTGAACCTTCAGAAGTTTCTAAAAGAGTTTGCCCATCTTCAACTGAATATTCAGGTGTTTGATATGGCAACTTACGAATAGCATTCTCAGAAGCTTCTACAACCTTTTTTACTTCAATATCTTCCTCATTATAGGTGATGCTTCCGCCTTTGACAATACTATCTACAAAAATCTGAAACTGCTCAACGTAGTTTTCAAAAGTTGGAAACACATTAATATGATCCCAGGCAATTCCACTTAATAAAGCAATATTGGGTTGGTATAGATGAAATTTTGGTCTTCTATCAATAGGGGAAGAAAGATATTCATCTCCCTCTAAAACAATAAAATCATTTTCTTCAGTCAAGTGCACCATACGATCAAAACCATCTAACTGCGCACCTACCAAATAGTCAACTGGTCTATCATGATAATTTAACACATGAAGAATCATAGATGTAATTGTTGTCTTACCATGACTACCACCAATTACTACACGTGTTTTGTTTTTTGAGTGCTCATATAAAAACTCTGGATACGAATAAATAGTTAACCCTAATTCTTGCGCTTTTAATAATTCAGAATTATCAGCTTTTGCGTGCATCCCCAAAATAACAGCATCTAGACCTGCATGTATTTTCTCTGCATACCAACCAAAATTTTCTGGTAAAAGCCCCTTACTATCAAGACGACTTTTTGAAGGTTCGAAAATGACATCGTCACTTCCTGAAATAGTATATCCTTTATGATGAAGTGCTAAGGCAAGATTGTGCATCGCACTACCTCCTATGGCTATAAAATGTATTTGCATGAATAGGCATTTATGCGGTAAAGATAACAATAGATTTAGAGTTGATAAAGCATCTCCAAATCTGATTTTTATCATTTAATTAGTTCGTTAAAGTGATCAAAAAATACGATGTAATGGTCAAAAAATACGATGTAATACACGTTTTTTCAAGCTTTAATAACACAAAAAAGGCTCTACACCCTTTAAATATCGTAATTCACAACATTTTATCTATCTGGGTTTAACTAAAATGTAGATTTACCCGTTATCAAGTAGACCGCAAAAAGTCCAAAAATCAATTCAAATGATTAATCACAAAAAAAAATCGTTCCACTTTTATTTGATGTTAGTGCTATTTTTAGCTCTTGCATCTGTTCAAAGAACGTATTCACAATGTCCAACTTTAAATGCAGGTGATGAAAATCAAGCATTTTGCGATGCTGATAATCCCAGGGTTATAGATTTAGTTGCTAATGAAACAGCAGGCGGAGGCGTAGTGTGGTATGCGAGTGCTACCGGAGGAATTCCACTCACAGATAACATTATATTAGTAGATGGCAATACCTATTATGCAGATGATTCAATAGAATCTTGTGTTGCAAGGGTAGAAGTTACTGTTAGTATTACAGGGCAGCCACCTACAAATGTAGATGTTGCTGTTTCAAGATGTTCTTCTGATACTAATACGATTAACGAACTTAGTGCAGATGGTACTTTAATAGTATGGTTTGATGCGCAAAATGGCGGCAATCAATTACCCTCATCTGAACCACTTATAAGTGGAACAACGTATTGGGTACAACAAACCGTAGGACTTTGTACAAGTATTCGTTTACCTACAACGGTAACCGTTATCGATCCTGGAGAGCCTACTGGTGATCCTGAGCAATTTTTTTGCTACGATACATCTACTGTATTTAATTTCGTAGTTGCTGATCTTTCTGCAACTGGAACTGGAATCGATTGGTATAATAGTCCAACGTCTACTTCACCATTAGATCCATCAACACCTTTAATAGACAACGCAACCTATTACGCTACACAAACAACTTTTCCTTGTGTAAGTACAGGTCGGTATGCAACTATAGTACGTATTGATGATTTGGCTGATCCAGGAACAAACGGTACAGCCAACTTATGTGATAATTCAACTGGAAGCATCAACTTATTTGGTGAGCTAGGAGGAACACCAGACGGCGGTGGCGCATGGACTGGTCCACAAGCTACAACTAACGGCGACCAGGGTACTTTAGATACTTCATTATTAGATTTCGGCACTTATGTTTTTACCTATACTATATTAGGAGTAAATGCATGTCCTGATGTTTCAGCAACAGTTACTGTTGTTGTTCAAGAAGAACCATATGCTGGTGATCCTGAGGTACTAGAAATTTGTACTAACGAACCAACTGTTGATCTTTTTGGTCTTTTAGGAGGAACCCCTGATACGGGAGGAACCTGGACACCAGCTTTAACAAGTGGAACTGGAGTTTTCGACCCTTTTGTTGACCCTTCTGGAGTTTACACTTATACGGTGGCACCGACCTCACCTTGTCCTTTAAGCGATACTGCAACAATTACTGTAACAGTTGTACAGGCACCTTTTGCTGGTGCTGACACATCAACAGATTTATGTTCAAGTGATGCGCCATTCGATTTATTTACATTGCTTACCGGAGCAGATGCTGGCGGAACATGGTCTCCTGCTTTAGATAGCGGAACTGGAGTATTTGATCCTTCAATTGATCTTGCGGGAGCATATACTTACATGCTTGACGCAACAGCAACTTGCCCAGCAGATGAATCAATAGTAACGGTTTCAATAATACCTCAACCTGAAGCAGGTGATGACGCAACTACTGAAATATGTAGTAATGATGCCGCCATAGATTTATTCACCGTTATTGGAGGAACACCAGATGCTGGTGGTACATGGTCTCCAGCTTTAGCTAGTGGAACAGGCGTATTTGACCCTGCCGTTGATACTGCAGGTGACTATTCGTATACTGTTGCTCCAACAGCACCCTGTGCTTCAAATGACATTGCTGTTATTACAGTAAATATAGAACAAGCGCCAGATCCAGGTCTGCCAGCAACAGCTAATTATTGTGATACTGACCCAACTGTAGATTTATTTTCATTATTAGGAGGTACTCCTGATACAGGCGGAACTTGGTCTCCAGCTTTAGATAGCGGAACAGGAATTTTTAATCCAGCAGTTGATCCTTCTGGAGCTTATACTTACACTATTGCTGCTACTGCAGTTTGCGGAAGTGTTGAAACAATAGTAACAGTTAATGTATCACCACAGCCTTTTGCTGGTGATGACAATTCAATAGAATTATGTACAAATGATGAAACAGTAGATTTATTTACTGTATTAGGAGGTTCTCCTGACGCAGGAGGTACTTGGACACCAGCTCTAGCTAGTGGTACAGGTGTATTTGATCCTGCTGTTGATGCAGGTATTGCATATACATATGAGGTACCAGCTTTAGGAACCTGCCCAGCAGATGATGCTATAGTTACAGTTACCGTAAACATACTACCAAATGCCGGTACCGATGCTGAAATAACAGTATGTGGTGATACCGCAGCTTTTGATCTTTTTCCTTTATTAGGGGCAGGAGCCAATACTGGTGGTACTTGGACAGGTCCGACTGCAGTAACCAATGGTGATACTGGCACCTTCAATCCAGCAGTAAACGAATCAGGAGCATATATTTACACCTCAGCAGGATCAGGAGCCTGTGAAGACATTTCAGCGACCGTAAGAGTAACAGTTGTTAATCCAACACCAACGTTACCAACAGATGGTGAAATATTTTGTATTGCTGATAGTCCATTAATTTCTGACTTAATAGCGAGAGTTATTCCAGAAATGGCAGGTACAATTCAGGTATATGCAACAAGTACAGGTACAGTAGCTCTTGCAGATACAACCGTTCTTGTTAATGGTGATACATATTATGTTACCGAAACGGATGTACCAACTTCTTGTGAAGGAACCAATAGACTTGTAGTAACTATTCAAATTAATGATCCAGAAATACCAATATTATCTGATTCAAATATAGAGTTCTGTTTAATAGATGCACCTACTATTAGTGACTTGAATGCTTTTGTAGCACAAGGAAACAATGTAGTATGGGTTGATGCAGTAACAAACGGAAATCAATTTAGCGAAACAGATGCATTAGTATCAGGTGATTATTATGCCATTGAAGAAGATGTTAATACATGTAGAAGTGCTACTTCAACAGTAATAAGCGTCATAGTCAATGACAACCCACCACCGACATTAAATCCGAACGGCAATGAGCTCTGTGGTGTAGATCGTCCAACCATAGCAGAATTAGAAGCTAATCTAACAACCGGATCAGGTTTATCTGTAGTTTGGTATGATATGGCTCAGGGTGGAACTACTTTAAGCACAACGGATTTACTTATAGACAATACAACGTACTATGCTGCAACATTCAATGTGGTAACAGGTTGCGAAAGTAATAACAGGCTAGAAATCATACTTGACTTAACAGCTTGTGATTTAAATCAATATCCATTGTTATTACCTGACGGATTTTCTCCTAACGGTGATGGAATCAACGATACCTTTAATTTTATTGATGTAGAATTCTTATATGAAAACTACACCATAGAAATCTATAATAGATATGGTAATCTAATCTACATGGGTGATAATTCAACACCTTCATGGGATGGAACCTCAAATCAGCCAGGTGCTGCAGGAAATAATTTAGTCCCTAATGGAGTCTACTTCTATATATTCAATTTCAACAGAAATAACGTTTCGCCCCTACAGGGTAGAATCTATTTAAATAGATAAAACCTAAAAGCAATGAACGTTCGCAATACTAAAACCAAATTCATGAAAAAGATAACATTCTTACTTTTTCTTTGCCTCATACAAAATATGTATGTACAGGCCCAACAAGACCCAGAGTTCACACAATACATGTACAACATGAGTGTGATCAACCCAGCCTATGCAACGGGAGAAATTGGTGTCGTTAATGCTGGTCTACTTTATAGATCACAATGGGTAGGTGCCGTTGGCGCACCAAAAACTGCAACAGCATTTATTCATGCTCCGCTCAATGATAAAATTGAAATAGGATTATCATTTATTAATGATGAAATAGGCGACGGTGCATTAAACGAAAATAATATCTCAGCAAATTTTGCATATAAACTTCAATTAGGTAAAGAAACCTACTTATCGTTTGGTGCAAAAGCTGGGGTGACACTTTTCAATACACAATTCAGCGATTTTCAGTTGAACAGCGGTAATTTTGCTAGTGACCCAGCCTTTGCTGAAAATATTAACGATAACTTTCTGAATATAGGCGCAGGTTTATTTTTATACGGAGATCGTTTTTATGTAGGTCTATCAGCACCAAATTTCTTAGGCAACAAACACCTCACAGATCAAAACGGAATATCTGCTCTTGGTAGTGAAAACCTACATACTTTTTTAACAGGTGGTTACATCTTTGAAATTAGTGAAACGTTAGATTTCAAACCTTCATTTATGGTTAAGAGTGTTCAAGGAGCACCTTTATCTGTTGATGTCAATGCAAATGTTCGATACCTTGAAAATTTAGAAGCTGGCCTGTCATATCGATTTGATGATTCCTTTAGTGTATTAGTAAACTACGGAATAACTCAAAATTTACGTATCGGATACGCTTATGATTATACTACCAGTAATTTAGGAAATTACAACTCAGGTACACATGAAGTTATTTTGTTGTTCGATTTGAATTTTTCCGGTTCCAAACGTTATTCATCACCTAGATTCTTTTAAACATGTCAAGAAAAAATATATTAGTATACATAACCCTTTTTATAACAGCATTCGCCGCAGCCCAAGCTCCTAAAAAAGCAGAGCGTTTATTCAAAAAAGGAGATTTTATAAATGCCGCACAGCTTTATGAAGAAGCGTTGGCTGTAAAAAACTCAAAGGTGATTTTAGAGCGTCTATCTGATTGCTACTACAACACCTACCAATATGAGAAAGGTCTTCAAGCCATTAAGTCGGTTGTTGAAGGTGCTTACGACGAAAGTGATAAAAAAGTTGATTCACGTTTCAACTTCATGTACTATCAATTACTTTCTGCTACCGGAGATTACGAAAAAGCAGTAGACCAACTTGTGGTATATCGCAGAAAGATGAAGCAAACACTACCAGATGTTAGTAAGTCTATTGAAATGGTAGAGACGTTCCGTCTTAAAAAAGCAGACTTTGAAATTGAAAAAAGTAATTTCAATTCAGAGGCATCTGATTTCGCTGCTGTCAAATTGAAAGATTCTGTTTATTTTTCTTCAGATAGAGGGGAATTAGGATTTTTACAAAAAGATTATAAATGGACACATAGACCATTTCTAGATTTATATGCTGTTGGTTTAGATTCTACAAATAAAGGATCAAATGATGCAAAACCACTACCTAAGATAATTAATTCGTCTTTACATGAAGGTTCATTTACTTTTACCAATGATGGTTCTACAATGTACTTTTCAAGAAGTAACTTGGTTAATGGAAAAAGGATTTTTAACGAGGAGGATAAAAACCAAATACAGTTATATGTAACTAAAATGGTTGATGGATTATGGTCTGAGCCTAAAAAATTATCTTTCTGTTCTGACAACTACAACTATCAACACCCAGCAGTAAGTCCTGATGGCAAAACACTTTATTACTCATCAGATGCACCTGGTTCAATGGGTAGTTATGATATATTTTCTGTGGGCATTGAAGAAGGTGGTTCTTACGGTACTCCAACCAATTTAGGTGATAAAATTAATACCATTGATCGCGAGCAGTATCCATATGTTTCAGAAAAAGGAAACTTATTTTTCGCATCAAACGGTCATCTAGGACTTGGATTACTTGATATTTTTGGTTCTGAATTAGAACAAGGTGAGTTTACAACACCAATGAACTTAGGTGCGCCGATTAATTCACAATTCGATGATTTCTCTTTCGCATTTGGTGCTAATAGAGAAGGTTATTTCAGTTCAAATCGTGATGAGGCGAATGATGATATTTTCGCCTTTAAGCAAACCGGTGAATTATTTGTGAGAGAATACGTGAACTCGTTCGTAATTAAAGATAGTATTTCGGGTGCTGCTGTACCTAACGTATTTGTTGTACTAAAAAACAAAGACGGTAAAGTAGTTTATGAAAACACATTAGATGAAGAAGGTAAATTTACTGCCAATCTTTTACCAGGTGATTATGAGCTTGAACTTTCCTCTCCAGGTTTTGAAACTTCAACACAGCAACTTATCATTAATAAGAAAAATAATGACGATCACTCATTCGAATTGAAAAAGTTATTTGATATTGATACTATTACTAAAAATGAATCTGTTGAATCTAAGAAAGTAATTGCCGATTTATTGAGAGATCAAAGAGATCCAAAGGTTACTGAAAAGGATGGTAAGCTTTATTTTGACATTCCTTACATCTACTTTGATTATGATAAATGGGATATTAGGGCAGATTCGCAAATTTTGCTAAACAAACTTGCTGCGAAAATAGCAGAATATCCAACCGTAAAAATACGTATCAAGTCATATACTGATGATAGAGGTGGTGATTTATACAATCAGGTTCTTTCAGAAAAAAGAGCACAATCTTCTCGTGATTATCTTGTAAATGTTGGCGGTATCGATTCAAGTCGCATCAGTTTCAAAGGTTATGGTGAAACTAGTCCATTGATTAATTGTGATCATATGTGTACTGATGAAGAACATGAAAAGAACAGAAGAAGTCAATTTGAAATAATTGAATACTAGACAATACTAAAACCAACTTAATGCTACGCTAAACCCTAAAGGAAATTCTCCTTTAGGGTTTTTGCATTTACTATGGTTTTCTTTTTTATATTCGGATATAAAACTCTTCTACATGAATCTTTCAAATATGTCATCCAAAGAAATAATGCCAGGCTTACATGGTAAACTAGTGCATACTGAAAGTATGTCATTGGTTTTCTGGGATGTCGAAAAAGATGCGGTCGTACCCGAACATCATCATGTGCATGAACAAATTATGCATGTTATTGAAGGAGAATTTGAATTTACTTTAGATGGCGAAACGAAAGTGTATCATCCTGGAGATATCGTTCCCATTGCATCCAATATCCCACATAGCGGAAAAGCATTAACTCCTTGTAAACTCATGGATGTTTTTAGTCCGGCGCGAGATGAATATAAATAATTGACAGTAAAATAGATTTAATGAAAATATCCCTTAAAAATAAAAAAGCTTTAGTTGGCGGCAGTAGTGGTGGTATTGGAAAAGCAATCGCACAGCAACTTGCTGCTAGTGGTGCCAGCGTAACTTTAATGGCCAGAAACAAAGACAAACTTAAAGTTACCTTAGAGAGTTTAGATACATCCGAAGGACAATCACATCAATACTTAGTAGTTGATTTTTCTGATTATGAGGAATACAAAAAAATCATTTTAAAATATTTTGAATCAAATACTGTTGATATTCTGGTCAATAACACCCAAGGACCATCTGCAGGTAATGCATTAGAGAAAAACGTAGAAGATTACCAAGATGCTTTTGATCTTCTTTTTAAAACTGTTGTTTTCACAACTGAATTAGCGTTACTCCATATGATGAAAAATCAATGGGGTCGAATCATTAACGTAGCCTCCATTTCAGTTAAAGAACCTTTATCATACTTGGCCTTATCAAATTCCATTCGAGCGAGTTTGGTAACTTGGGCAAAATCGCTAGCTACTGATGTTGGCGATAAACAAATTACAGTTAATAGTATTCTTACCGGGTATTTTGATACCGAACGTATTGCAAAACTGAATTCTAACAGAGCGGCACAGTTAGGCATACCAGAAAGTGCGGTCTTAGCTGAAATGAAATCTATAGTTCCTTTAAAACGCATCGGAGACCCTAAAGAATACGGTTATCTCGTAGCTTTCTTAGCCTCTGATAATGCCGCTTTTATAACAGGAACGCAGATACCTATTGACGGTGGACTCTTAAAGTCACTTTAAGCCTTAGAAAAACCTATTTACTAACTCAATCTACCCATTCCCTCAGTTTTCATTGTTTTCAGGGGGCAATGGTAACATCTTTGTACTTAATTTTGAAATAGCATACTCAGAGTGATGGTAAATCGTTCTAAATTAAGAGTGTAGCCAAATTTATAGTTATGAAACATCTAGTTACGATACTAACGATAATATTTTTTTCGCAAATGGCACAATCTCAGAAAAACAATGATTCTTATGAAGCACTTTGGAAACAAGTTGAAAAACTTGAAAGTGATGCATTAACGAAGTCTGCTCTGAAGCTTGTGAATACCATTTCCGAAAAAGCAAAAAAAGAAAAGAATTCACCACAAATTGTTAAAGCACTTTTACATACCTCAAAGTATGCGATGACCTTAGAGGAAGATGCCCAACTAAAAATTGTTACTAATTTCAAAACGGAAATTGCAAAGGCCGAATTTCCTACCAAAAATGTACTAGAAAGCTATCTAGCAACCCTTTATTGGCAGTATTTTCAACAAAATAGATACCAATTCTATAATCGAACAAAAACCGAAGTAAAAGTCGATTCAGTCGATTTTAGAACTTGGGATTTGACTACTTTGTTTCAAGAAATAAGCACTCATTTTGATGCCTCATTGCTAAACGAGAGTGATTTAAAAAAGACGCTGGTTTCAACATTTAATGATGTTCTACACCAGCAATCAAATACAGAAGAGTATCGCCCAACACTTTTCGACTTATTAGCACATAATGCGCTTAGCTTTTATAAGACTAGTGAAAACAACATTACCCGCCCAGCAGATAAGTTTGAAATCAATGACCCTGATTTGCTATGCGGGGGCTACGCTTTTGTAAATGAAAATATAGATGTTGCTGACGAAACCTCGTTGCAAGCCAAGGCGCTTTGTATTTATCAAAAGTTATTGCTTCTGCACCAACCTTCAGAAAAGCCCTATACGTTTGCTGAGATTAATATTGAACGTTTAAATTTTATTCATGAACATGCGACTTTTGAAAATAAAACAACACAATTACTAGAGGTTTTACATAATGCTGTTGCAAACGAAAAAGGAAGCTTGGCATCTGGATTATATCAATATCAAATCGCAGCTATATTAAAAAAGCAAGGAGATACATATAATCCACAAGTTCAAAATGAAAATAGATGGAAACTTAAAGAAGCTCTTGATATTTGCGAATCTGTAATTAATAAACTACCTGAAAGTAGAGGTGCAAATCAATGCAAAGCATTAAAATCACAAATACTTCAAAAAAGCCTCCAATTAACTGGCGAGAAAAACATTCCGATCAATACGGCATCAAGGTTTTTAGTTAATTACACAAACCTTGACGGGTTAATATTTACAGCCCATAGCGTAAGCCAACGTGAGCTAAATAAACTCGATGATATTTATGAAAAGGATAAAAAGTTAGCTTTTATAAAAAAGCTAGTTATTACCAAATCATGGAATACAGCGCTAAAAAATGAAAACGACTACCAATCACATAGTACTGAGGTTCTATTGCCCGCATTAGAAAATGGTCATTATATCATACTAGCTGAACCAAAAGACAAAACGAACAAAACATATTCTTATAATGCTATACAGGTAACTAATATGGCACTCTCTGAAACGAGAACTGCCACCCATCACCTCTTTCAAGTTTTGGATAGAAATAATGGAAAACCAATTGCTGGTGCTAAAGTTAATGTTCGTTACCAAAAGAATTACAACAGAGCATTCTTGAGTAAAAGTTTCATTAGCGATAAGTTAGGGAACATTAGCATTGCCATGAATAAAGAAAATTGGAATGATGTTAGTTTATCCATTTCCAATGGTAAAGACAGAGCATATTATAAAGGCTATTATATTAATAGCAGATATGATCGAAATGGAAATAAAACAAACTACTCCTGCTTCCTATTTACTGATAGAAGTATTTACAGACCCGGTCAACCTTTATATTTTAAAGGAATAGCTATAAAATCTGAAAAGGGAATTTCATCTATATTAGAAAAGCAAAAAGTAAAAATTGAACTTAATGATGTGAACGGGCAAGTAGTTGCTACCGAAGAATTTGTCACCAATGATTATGGTTCTTTTTCTGGGGAGTTTATTTTACCATCTAATGGACTTACTGGTCAATTTAATATGCGAGCCACATCTGCCGGTACCTCATTATCTGGCTATGCAGGTATTTCTGTAGAAGAATATAAAAGACCAAAATTTGAAACGTCGTTTGAGCCTGTAACTGCAACCTATAAAGTGAACGATAGTGTAACAGTAAACGGAACTGCCACCGCTTATGCAGGAAGCAATATTACCGATGCTAAAGTTACGTATCGCGTAAAACGTGTTGTATACTATCCAAGATGGTACTATTGGTATTATCCTTACAACAACACCTCACCGCAAGAAATTGCTCATGGTGAAACTACTACAGATGCTTCAGGAAAATATGAAATCGATTTTAAGGCCTTGCCAGATGCAAGTATTGATAAAAAAAAATTACCCACTTTCAGTTATGAAATAACTGCAGATGTTACTGATATTAACGGAGAAACGCATAGCGCCACAACTATTGTAACTGTTGGCTATCATACCATGACAGCTAGTATGTCACTTGCAGATCCGTTTGATAAAGATGCTAAGGAAAATAAGTTGAATATCACTACAAACAACCTCAATGGTCAATTTGTACCGGCAAAGGGTTCTGTAAAAATGTATAAACTTAAGGCACCGAAAAGTGTAAATCGTCCTAGAAAATGGGCCGCGCCTGATTACGCTGGTTGGTCAAAAGATGAGTTCAAAAAATTGTATCCTAATGATGCCTTTAGTAATGAACACGATGCATCGACTTGGGATAAAGGTGAACTAGTTTGGCAGTCTAACTTTGATACGGCAAAATCCAAAGAACTATCATTAGGCAATACCAAGAAATGGTTATCAGGTAAGTATGTACTAGAGCTGGCATCTGAGGACAAATTTGGTCAGCCAGTTAAAGACATTCTTCAAACTACATTGTTTAGTTACAATGATAAAACCCTATCAGATAATCAATTGTTCGAGATTAAAACGGATAAGCACAGTTATGAAATAGGTGATAAGGTCAAAGTAACCCTATTGTCAAGTTCGAAAGATATCAATGTAACCGTTAACATTGAAAAAGATCATAAAGTTATTGAGACGAAATTGATTCATTTGAACAACAATCATGCGTCTTTTACCATACCTGTTACTGCTGATGATTTAGGCGGATTTGCTATTACATATAGTTTTTCGGTGTACAATCATTTTGAAGCACAAGCAATTAATATTCAAGTACCTTACCCTAGCACGCAACTTGAAATTGAGACTTTAACTTTCCGTGATAAGTTACAACCAGGCACCGATGAGACTTGGTCTTTCAAAATCAAAGGTCCGAAAGGTGATAAAGTTGCTGCTGAGCTTTTAGCAAATATGTATGATGCATCGCTTGATACATTTAGAAGTCATTA
>CALLIG010000285.1 GCA_938009735.1 uncultured Flavobacteriaceae bacterium | reverse complement strand
GACAATTACCAGCTTCAGATTACTGGTTTAAGGTTGATTTCTTAGACGGAAAGCAATTTAAAGGTCATTTCACCCTCAAAAGGTAGACTTTTAGTATATTGTAATGCTAAGAAAACACTATGAAAAGGATTGCTGCAATAGGATTATTGTTCGGCTTACTCTTACCTTCTCTTCTACAGAGTCAAGGTGAGACGTCGAATTGGTACTTTGGCAATGGCGCAGGAATCACTTTTAACAATGATGGCAGCATTACACCAGTATCAAACGGTAAACTTGATACTTTTGAGGGTTGTGCTACCATTTCTGACAGCTTTGGAAATCTTCTATTCTATACCGATGGTATAAAAGTCTTTAATAAAAACCATGCAGTCGTACAAAATGGTACGGGTCTTTATGGAGATTCTTCTAGCACACAATCTGCGATTATTGTTCCTAAACCAGATAATTTAGATGTTTACTACATATTTACTGTTGATACTTCAACCTTTGAAGGTGATCCAGATAGAGGCTTAAACTATTCGGTAGTTGATATGTCTCGTAACAATGGCTTAGGCGCTGTAACTCAAAAAAACGTTGCTCTATTATCTGATTGCTCTGAGAAACTAACAGCCGTTGTCAAAGATTGTTCTGATCAGTCAGTATGGCTTATGACCTTTGCATCTTCAAATGGAAGTGCTAAAATATTTGATACTTTTCATGCATTTGAAATTAATACCACAGGGGTTATTCCACAATCTGTTCGTAGTACTTTCTCAGGTATTGACATTGAGGATCCAAGAGGCTATTTAAAAATCTCACCTGACGGCACAAAACTAGCGAGTGCAAATATGAAAGGTGGTCTTTATGTTTATGATTTTGATGCCCTTACTGGCGTAGTAACCAATCAACAAAAAGTTGCAATATCCGGGGAAGCTAATGCTCCATATGGTGTTGAATTTTCTCCAAACAGTCAATACCTCTACATTCATGCTTCTAACGATATATTTGACAATAGTGGAAATATCTCTTCATTATTGCAATATGATATGTTGGTGCCTAAAGTTTCTGAATCTGTTGAAATTATTGACAATAGAAATATTTTTAGAGGTGCATTGCAATTAGGGGCTAATGGTAAAATTTACAGAACTACCGCTAAGAACTACTTTCAGGGCACTCCCTTTTTAAGTATTATCGATCGTCCCAATCAAAAAGGAATCGCTGCTAAATACATGCATGATGCAGTTTCCCTTAACGGAAAAACGGCAACGCAAGGTCTACCACCTTTTATTCAGTCGTTTTTCAACAAAGTAGGCTTATTAGTAAATCAAGATGGCACCACAAGTAGCACTCTAGAACTATGTGAACTCGAAAGTTTTACTTTAGAAGCAGAAGCTTTACCTGGGGGAATTTATACTTGGGAAAAAGATGGCATCGTAATACCAAACTCTGGAAATATACTTCAAGTACCAATAGCAGATGCTGATGACTCTGGTAATTATAGACTATCAATAACGACTTCGAATCCCGCTGATTGCCCAATTATTGGTGAAGCGCAAGTAAAAGTTGTTCCACTACCAGAAGTAAATGTATTGGTTCTAGAACAATGTGATATTGATTCAAATCCTACAGACGGAATTGCGCTGGTTAATCTTGAACAGGCTATCCTAGGGCAAAATTTTGAGTTTACCTTTTACTCAAACGCACAAGATCAGGTAAATGGCATATCTATTTCAGACCCAAAAAGGTATACTAATGAAGAAGCTTTTACACAAACATTATTCTACAAGGTAACCAATGAATTAGGCTGTGAAGATTTTGGGGAGTTAACCTTACTGATTAATACAAGTGTTTTTACCGTAAATCCAGAAAGTCCTATTTTGATATGCGATGATAGTGCAGAAGATGATGTTTTAGAAGGAACTTTTAATCTTGCGGTAATTCGTAAAAGATTATATGATGATCTTGATGTGACTTTTTATGCAGATATAGAAGATGCATCTATAGAAGAGCATCCTATTGAAACTTATTTTACGAGTTCAAGTACTACCATTTACGCTCGAATTGAAAATGATAATCAATGCCAAAGTGTAGAAATAATTGATCTTATTGTGCATCCATTACCCGAAGTAAGCCTAGATGAATTTTATCAAGTATGTACGGATGGAGAACCCCTACAAATTGATGCGCCATTAGGTTTTGACACTTATACTTGGTACGATTTAAATTCACAAAGCATTCAAGAAATCGGAAACTCGCAACAAGTTTCAATTGCAAATGCCGGAAGTTTTAGTCTCGAAGTAGCCATGAACTATCAAAGTGGAGATCAAATTACAACTTGTAGTACGATTATTGATTTTGAAATAAGCCCATCAAATCGTGCCGTATTTGAGGAAATTACGATTACAGATTTTTCAGAAATAAATGCAATTGCTGTATTGACTTCAGGCGATGGTGACTATGAATATTCACTTGATGGCATTACGTATCAAGACGATACTGTTTTTAATGACGTTGCACCAGGTTTCTATACGGTATATGTAAGAGATAAAAAAGGTTGTGGTATTTCTCAAGAGGAAACAGCGGTAGTTGGATTCCCTAAATTTTTCACCCCTAATGGAGATGGCAGTAATGACACTTGGCAACTTATAGGCGCTAATTCAGAATTGATTCAAGGTAACATAACGATTTATGATCGCTACGGAAAATTACTAAAACAAATAGGAGTTGCAGATTCTGGTTGGGATGGATCGATAAATGGCGACCCATTGCCAGCTTCAGATTACTGGTTTAGAGTATCTGTTGAAGGTAGAAAACAGTTCAAGGGGCATTTTGCTTTAAAACGCTAAATGTGAAAATTAAAAAGAGCATATTTATTATTTTCCTTTTGATGTATGTCAATATATCAAAAGCTCAAGAATGCCCTAGTCTTACCAATCCACCTGATGGCTCTATCGGAGTACCTGTTAGTTCAACAATTACATGGAATGATATTCCTGGGGTGATTGGATATTTAATATCTCTTGGAACAACACCTGGTGGAACTGAAATTCTTAACCGACGTTCTGCTGGTCTCGTAAACTCATTTACACCCGAAGTTGGACTGCCAGATGACACCATAATCTATGTTACTATAGAAATGTTTTTACCAGGGCAACAAATAAAAATTTGTCCTGGTGAGAGTTTTAGAACCGTTGATGTTACAGAGCCACCAGCATGCACAAACTTAGTGGATCCTTTAAACAATAGTGTAGATGTAAGTGTAAATGCAGATATAACCTGGGCATATGCTCCTACTGCAACGGGTTATAGAATATCGATGGGTACAGCACCAGGAGTATATGATATTACCAACAATGAAGATGTTGGTAATGTCTTATCCTATAAACCACAAAACGAGTATGCTTTAGACGAAGACGTTTATGTGGAAATAGTACCTTATAACGAAAATGGTGATGCAGGGCTTTGTAATGTAAATAGTTTTACAACAGGCCTTCCTACGATAGACTGTTTGTTTTACTATGATGCAGCTACTGATACTTCAATTAGTCTGCAACCCGAAATTGATTTTCCTGAGCAAATAGGTCTTTGCGAAAATGAAGAAACAAAATTACTAAAAAGCAAAGACAGAGCAAGAGGTTTTCGTTGGTTCCAAATAAATGAGAATGGTATCGAGACACTACTTTCTGACACTAATGAAGTTGAAATTAATGGTTATGGTAGATATCGATATGAAGCCTATAATACGGTATCACAATTTGGTGCTACCATTGAATGTGTTAACTC
>CALLIG010000284.1 GCA_938009735.1 uncultured Flavobacteriaceae bacterium | reverse complement strand
GACTTTAGAGCTCATGGTCGATTGGTAAATGACAAGGGTTATTTTCGATTTGAAGGTTCTGAGGAGTATTGGATAAAAGGAGGAGCTGACAGTCCTGAAAATCTGCTAGCTTTTGAAGATTTTGATGGTACCTACCGGATGAAAAGTGCTAATAGCGATGGAGAAGCGAAAACCAATAAAATCATACATAGTTACGAGCCACATATAAAAGACTGGCAAGAGGGAGACCCAATGTGGAAAAGCGGAAAGGGAAAAGGATTAATAGGCGCTTTAAATTATTTGGCATCCAAACAAATGAATGTCGCCTACTTTTTAACAATGAACATTAAGGGTGACGGCAAAGATGTATGGCCATATACGAGTCCTGAAGATTTTACACGTTTTGATGTGAGTAAGTTAGCCCAATGGGAAATTGTTTTTCAACACATGCAATCGAAAGGAATATTATTACATATGGTTTTGCAGGAAACGGAAAATGAAACAATGCTTGATAATGGTGATACAGGCCCAATGCGGCAATTGTATTTGAGAGAATTGGTTGCTCGTTTTGGACATCATTTAGGAATGAATTTTAATCTCGGAGAGGAAAACGGTTATGCTGAGTTTACGCCTATTTCTCAGAATAACGCGCAGCGTATTGCGATGACTGATTTCATTACGAAGATTGACCCTTATGACCATCCGATATTATTACATACACATTCGCATGAACCGCACCGAACAAATGTCTTAGATTCAATATTAGGAACTTCAGCATTAGATGGTCTTTCACTACAAGTGGATAAAAGAGAAGAAGCTGCTGATGTGATGAAGACTTGGAAAACCAAAGCGCGTAATTCAGGACATGAGTGGATGATTACCATGGATGAAATCGGAATGTGGCACACAGGGGCTCAATCAGATTCCTTAACACCAAACCATGATAGTTTAAGAGGGCAAGTGCTTTGGGGAACATTATTATCAGGAGCGGCAGGAGTAGAGTGGTATTTCGGGGCAAATAATCGCTACCATGATTTGAATACAGAAGATTGGCGTTCACGTGACAGACTTTGGGAATTGACAGGTTATGCGTTGAGCTTTTTTCAAGAACATTTGCCGTATTGGGAGATGCAGCCAAACCATGATCTAATTGATATTGAAGGTGCTTATTGTTATCAAAAACCGGGAGAAATATATGCTGTTTATCTTCCAGAAAAGAATCAGAAGGATTCTTCAAAACCAGTAGCTGCAAGTATTGACTTAAGTGCTACACAAAATACGTTTCAAGTGCAATGGTTTGATCCTTTAAAGGGCGGCCAAATGCAAGATGGTTCTGTAAAAACTATAAAAGGCGGTGGTGAAACATCTTTAGGCTTTCCTCCATTTGCTAATCAAGATTGTGTGGTGCTTTTAACAGCAATTGAAAATTAGAATAGTCATTTTCAAAGTAGACCACCTTAAGATAAGATACACCCAACAACTTAATAGGCTTTCACAACAAATTTTATTCAAAAAGTAAGACAAATCTTACCTTTGTATTCTAAATAAAGAATACTTTTTTGAGCTATGCCTGAATCCCCCAGTCTTACTTATGTACATGAAATTGCCGGTGAAGATTATGAATTTGTAAATCGATTTATGACAATTTTCAAAGAAGAGTTTTCTTGGGAAGTGGGCATGTATTTGCGACACATAAAACGAAAAGAACCTCGTGAAGCTTCTGAAATTGTTGCACAATCTAAATATAAGCTGAGTATGTTAGGGCTCAAGAAGTCTTATATGTTTGCTATTGCTTATGAGAAAAATCTGCGTGATGGTGATTTCAGTAAAGATGCTGAATTCACTAAAATACTGGAAAAGGTAAATGCTTTTTTATCGAAAGTTTAGATCAAATTACAACTCGCTAGATAGTTATAGACTTTTTACCTGCATGTCATGAAAAGCATCAGCTTGTAATCTTAAAAGTTCTTCAGCTTTCTTCTTTTTATAGGCGTACACATCTTCCTCTTCTTTTATTTCTCCGTAAATTTTATCGTTTAATGCAGTATCTGTTGCAAGTACTTGTTCTCGCTGCTGTACTTTTTGTGCCACCCAAGTTTTGATTGCACTCTCCTCATCTTCTAATTTCAAATCATATTCGCCTTTTGAGGCCAATAATTTGGCGATAATTGGTGAGGTCTCAATGGCCAGAAACAATAAAAAGATAAAGAATGAAGGCAACCAGGGTAATTTATCAAGTGCAGTAATACGGGCCATGAGTCCGTCAAAACCATCAATCACAGGCTGCGAATTTTTGACTACCTCAGCGTATTCTGTGTTTAAGACTGCGATTTGAGTTTCGATACCCGTAATTTTATCTGCGTTGGTAGTTTTTAATTGCTGAAGCTCTGCAAGGGCAGCATCATGTTTATCTCTTTTTTCTTCATAAACAGGTCCTTTGCCTAAAAGCAGGGTGCCTGCGGTACCTTCTGCTTCTGTGATATACGTGTCGTATAGCGCATTGGTTTCTGCTGCCTGAGTTGTTATTTCAGCCTTCAAACTACTAATATCTTGATTCAATTTTTCAACCGCTGGGGTGTATTGTAATGCCAATTGTTCTTTGTTGGCGAGTGTCATTGTATTTTTTTCTTCTAAAAGCACTTGATTAATTTCCTTTTCGAAAATCTTCATTTCAAGCGGTTTTGAAATGACAATAGCTATAATTACGGCTAGAATGATTCTAGGTAATGCTTGAATAAATTCGCTACTAAAGCTGTTTCTTTTTTTGATGGTAGAAACGATGAATCTATCAAGGTTGAAAATTAAGAGTCCCCAAATCAATCCGAAGAAAATAGAAGTGAATAGATTGTCGAAAACAGTAAATAAGGCATAACTGCTTGCAATGAATGCCATAACTGCCGTAAAGAATACGGTTGCACCAATACCGGCATATTTGTTTTGTTCGCCTTCCGAACATGTTTTTAAAATAGTGGAGTCTGCCCCAGAGCAGAGAATGAAGAAATTTTGCAACATGATGATTGATTTGATTGATGAATTACCCAAGGGGTATGTAACAGTAACTGAACTTTATAGCGAATTAGTATAAGAAGGTGGTTAATTGTTACAAAAAAAGCCCTCAAAGTGAGAGCTTTAACTGTAATTTTTGATTTAACTATTAATTAATGCGAATAGGTTTTGTAGACATTTTTACTACAGGTCGTTGGCCATTCGCAGATCTGCTGTCAATATTGATATCTTTATTCTTCTTCATGACCTCGATAGCCTTATCAGAAGTAATTTCTTTGCCCTCAAGATAAAAGATGGCATTTTTTTTAGCCATATCGATAACATGATCTAAGGGAGATACAGGTTCTGGTGGAGTAGGTGGCTTAGGAATAGAAACATCATTTGGGTTCGTGTGAATTCGAACTTCAGGTTTCTTGTTTACGTATGGATGTGTTTCAATTAAGATATTTTTTTTGCTTTTTACAATTCGAAGTCCCTCTTTGGTGGATACCTTTTTTCCTTCAAAATAAAACTGAGCGTCTCGTTTAACAAGTGACTCAATACTTTTCATAAGGTTAGGGCTGGCGGTTTT
>CALLIG010000283.1 GCA_938009735.1 uncultured Flavobacteriaceae bacterium | reverse complement strand
TCGCGCTCAATCTAAACCCAACTTCATTATCATTTTCGCTGATGATTTAGGCTATGGCGATCTTGGCGTTTACGGCAACCCAACTATCAAAACTCCGAATTTAGATCGTATGGCGCATGAAGGTCAAAAATGGACGAACTTCTACGCAGGCGCAAGTGTTTGCACACCGAGTCGAGCAGCATTATTAACTGGTAGACTCCCAGTTCGAAGTGGGATGGCCAGCAATAAACAAAGGGTGCTATTCCCTGATTCGAAAAATGGCTTACCTACTTCAGAAATCACAATAGCAGAGCAATTAAAAACCGTAGGTTATCAAACTGCAGCTATAGGCAAATGGCATTTGGGTCATAAAGAACAGTACATGCCAAACAATCATGGCTTTGACTATTACTTCGGAATTCCTTATTCGAATGATATGGATATGATAGACGGATTAAAACCTTATTGGGAATATTGGCAACAACCCAATGATTCTATTAAAACAGAACACTTTAATGTACCACTCTACCGCAATACAGAAATCATAGAAAGACCAGCGAATCAAAATACAATTACCAGCCGATATTCTGACGAAGCGGTGTCTTATATCAAGCAACATAAAGACAAACCCTTCTTTGTGTATTTAGCACATAATCTTCCCCATATTCCTTTGTTCACTTCAGATGATTTCAAGGACACTAGTGAACGAGGATTATATGGCGATGTTCTTGAAGAAATTGATAATGGCGTCGGTAAAATATTAAAGACTTTAAAAGAAGAAGGATTAGCAGAAAATACGATTGTGGTTTTTACATCTGATAATGGCCCATGGTTATCTTTCAAAAATAATGGAGGAAGTGCAGGACTTTTAACTGCTGGCAAAGGAACTACCTGGGAAGGTGGCATGAGAGAACCAGGAATATTTTGGGGGCCAAATCAAATTAAACCAGGATTAGTAACTGACCTAGGTTCCACTATGGACTTATTTACCACCTTCAGTAATATGGCAGGTGCTGATATACCTAAAGATAGAATTGTAGACGGAGTAGATTTAACCCAAACTTTATTAAAAGGACATGCAAGCTCAAGAAAAAGTGTTTTGTATTATAGGGGTGCCGAAATTTACGCCGCCCGTTTAGGAGATTATAAAGCACATTTTATAACCCAAGGCGCTTATGGCGAATTGGGAGAGCGCATAGACCATCAAACTCCATTACTTTACAACCTAAGTTATGATGCCGCGGAGAAATTCGACATAGCAGCAGAGCATCCTGATGTTTTACAAAAAATTCAGGATTTAATAATAGCTCATACTTCTAAACTGGTAGCTGGCAAAGATCAATTGGCAGAGCGAGACTAAGTTTTTATGAAACTTCAAAAGAAATAATGACTGGCTATTTACCCTTTGTGATTGTATTTTTACTTTAAACATTGTGCATTTAAAGAATTGAATTATATTTGCACCCCTTTTAGGGACAAAAAGAATTAATAACAAGGGTCGGGCACCCTACAAATTAATGTGATATGCCAGTTAAAATTAGATTACAAAGACACGGTAAAAAAGGAAAACCATTTTATTGGATCGTTGCAGCAGATGCACGTTCAAAGAGAGATGGTAAATTCTTAGAAAAATTAGGAATCTACAATCCTAACACCAACCCAGCAACAATCGAAGTAAATCTTGATAACGCTGTAAACTGGTTACAGAATGGTGCACAACCAACTGATACTGCGAAAGCAATTTTATCTTATAAAGGTGTTTTATTGAAGCATCACTTATTAGGTGGTCTTCGCAAAGGAGCCTTGACAGAAGAGCAAGTTGAAGAAAAATTCAACGCTTGGATGGAAGAAAAATCTAAATCAGTTGCTGATAAAGTAGGTGGATTAGACAAAGAAAAAGCTGAAGCGAGAGCTGCAGCATTGAAGCTTGAAAAAGAAGTTAATGACAAACGTGCATTGGCTGCTGCTGAAGCTGCATTGCCAGAAGCACCTGAAGTAGTTGATGCTCCAATTGAAGTAATAGAAGAGCCAGTTGCAGAAGTATCTGCTCTTGACGCCGCTGTTGCAGAAGCAAAAGAAGAAGCTGCACCAGCTGCTGCTGAAGCACCTGCAGAGGAAGCAAAAGAAGAAGAATAACAAACTATAGAAACGATGCAAAAGGAAGACTGTTTCTACCTAGGCAAAATCGTTTCGAAATATAGTTTTAAAGGTGAGGTACTGGTAAAAATAGATACCGACGAGCCTGAATTATACGATAATATGGAATCAGTTTTTGTTGCTTTACGCAACAATCTGGTTCCATTTTTTATTGTCAAATGTCGACTGCATAAATCTCAATTGCTACGTATCGACTTTGAAGAAGTGAATTCAGAAGATGACGCTGATAAGATCATGGGCTCTAAATTATATCTTCCGCTTTCTTTCCTACCCAAACTTACTGGAAATAAATTCTACTTTCATGAAGTGGTGGGCTTTAAGGTAATCGATGTTGTTCATGGAGATATTGGAATTATTCAAAGTGTGAATGACACAACCTCACAAGCACTCTTTGAAATACTAAAAGAAGACAAACAGTTATTGATTCCAATCAATGACGACATAATAACCAAGGTAGATCGTGAGAACCAAACCATTTATGTTACTACTCCTGAAGGATTGGTTAATCTATATCTAAATTAGAGGCGTTTATTTCAAAGCCTGTTCGCAAAAATTCAAACACTTTTTAACTTCTTCGACTGCATTAGAACCTTCGGGGATTTTATATTCTAATTCCACGGTTGCTGGGTAATTGTATTTTTTACGTTGCATCAATTGTAACGCTTGAGCAATCGGCGTATCTCCTTGCCCCCAAGAAAGATTTCCTTTATCATTTTCCGGAGTTTGTCGATCTTTCAAATGCATGCTTTTGATGCGATCATGTTTTGCAATAATAATTTCTAAAGGTTTTGAATTGCCCGCTGCCGTATAGTGACCTAAATCAAGATTCAACGCATTATATTCAGATTGCGCTAAAGCAGTATCCCATAATATTGGTGTTTGTTGTTCATGACCATGGTATCCAATATACATTCCAATCTTTTTACCTAAAGCCCCTAAGCGCATGGTATGTGAATCATCACTAGGATGCTCAACTGTTACATGGTTAGCGCCAAGTATTTTACCAACCTTCATTCCCCATTCGATATCTGCATCAGAGTTATCCATCCCAAAAGTATTTCTTGGTTTAAAAGCATAAATATTTACTCCCGCATCGTTATACATTTTTCGAAATTGTTCGAACTTACTCATATCGGAAGTTATCCGCCATTTTGAAACCTCTTTTTTATACGAATCCTGAATAGCCGTCATATCTGCTAATTCCTTTACTTCATCTTCTGTAAGCTCGGCATCTCGTCTTTTCACCATTAAACCCCACATTTTTGACATATCTACTGGGTTTACGAGTCTACCTGCAAAAGTTTCTGCCGGATCGCCGATGAGCTCAATAGCATTCATTCCACTATCCAAGACATACTTCAACGTAGCCTCCGCACTTTGGTCTTCCATACTTCGAAATGAATAGGTAATCACTCCTATTTGCACTCCATTGATAATAGAATTCGGTTTTTTATAATGCTTAAGTATGGCAGGCGCACTAAAAAGAGAAGGGCTTATCAGCGCTGTTCCGGATGTTGCTAACGCGGTTTTTACTATGAATTTTCTTCTGCTTAAACTATTTTTGGTGGTTTTCATATTAGAAGACTTTTTAATTGTTTCTCTTTTAGATATGTACTCTGCTTTGATTGAAGTTGATATATTTTTTTCTCCATCAAGGCCTAAGGACTTACTTCTCTTTCTAAACTTCAGATTGAATGAAAAATAAGAATATTCAACCCGATTTACAAACTACCTCGAAGATCAAAATCAAAAAGCGATGATTTATCTATGTAGAACATTAGTTTTTAACCAAATTTCAATCCCTTATTAAAACTTATAGCTCTTAAAAAGGTCATGAATTTTAAAAAAGTTATGATGAAATACATTTTTCGTATTTTTAGTAACGTCTCTCATCAAGAGAAAAACCGAACCACTTATGATAATAGGCTTTAGTGAAACCAAGAAATCATTGCGTATTGTTAAATTTATTTTAGCTGCGAACATCTTTTTTTTAACTTTAATTAGTTGCAACTCAAATAACGATTCTACAAAACTCATTGCTATAAATGAAAGTAATAAGGAGTTGCCTGAAATTATTGATTTTACTTTTGATGTAAAACCTATAATTTCTGATCGCTGTTTTAAATGCCACGGTCCTGATAAAAATGCCATTGAAGGTGGCTTATCACTAAACACTCCTGAAGATGCTTATAAAGCCTTGGGCGAAAAACAAGATCATTTCGCTATTGTACCTGGTTCCATTGAAAAAAGTGAATTAGTCACTCGGATATTCAGCGAAGACCCTAACTTAAAAATGCCTCCTCCTGAATCAAATCTAGAATTGACGGAATACGAAAAAGCAGTTTTACAAAAATGGATAGAACAAGGAGCGGAATATAAAACACATTGGGCATTCAGCCCTCCCATCAAATCTGAAATACCCGAGAAAACAGAAGATTGGGGAAACAATGAAATCGATAATTTCATTGCAGCAAAACTGAATCAAAACGGAATTACTCCAAACAAAAGAGCATCCAAAGAAAAACTAATACGACGTGTTTCATTTGACCTAACTGGACTTCCGCCATCTGTAAAGCAAATACAAACCTTTCTAGGCGACACATCTGAAAAAGCATACGACAACTTAATTGATTCACTTCTTGTTACCAATGACTATGCGGAACATATGGCTGCTGAATGGATGGATATTTCACGCTATGCAGACACACATGGCTATCAAGATGATTTCGAGAGAACAATGTGGCCTTGGCGCGATTGGGTAATTCATGCATTTAAAAAGAATATGTCTTACGACCAATTTGTAACCTATCAATTGGCAGGAGACCTAATGCCAGATGCAGGTTTAGAACAAGTGCTTGCAACAGGATTCAATAGAAATCACAAAATCACCGCCGAAGGAGGCGTCATTCCAGAAGAATACCGAATCGAATATGTCGAAGACAGAACAACAACTTTAGGTATTGCATTTTTAGGGTTAACTCTAGAATGTGCTAGATGCCACGATCATAAATACGACCCTATTAGCCAAGAAGCTCATTTTCAATTTTTCAGCTTCTTCAATTCCATACCTGAAAAAGGATTACTCGCTGGCAGAAATGACCTTGGCGATCCTTATATCAATATCACCGAAAAGGAAGCCGAAGGGGTTTTGTCTTTCATTAATATGAAAAGCAGCCCGATGAAAGAAGTGCCTGTTATGGTCATGAAAGAAATGAAGGAACCTAGACCATCTTATATACTAAATCGTGGTGTTTATGATCAACCAACTACTGAGGTATTTCCAAATACACCAGAGTCTATTTTGGCGTATTCAGAAGACTACCCGAAAAATCGACTTGGCCTTTCTAAATGGTTATTTAATGACGATAATCCGCTAACAGCGCGAGTTGCAGTAAACCGACTTTGGCAGCGCATGTTTGGTACTGGCATTGTTAGTACCTCTTATGATTTTGGTAATCAAGGGGCTTTGCCAACGCATCCTGAGTTATTAGATTTTTTGGCAATAAAACTCCAGGAAGAAGGATGGGATACTCGAAAAATGCTAAAATACATGGCGCTTTCAGAAACCTATCAGCAAAGCACGGATATCTCAGCTAAAATGTTAGAAATAGACCCAGAAAATAAATTACTAGCTAGAGCTACAAGATTGCGGCTTTCGGCTGAAATGATTCGTGACCAGGCATTAGCGGTAAGTGAGCTTTTAAATAAAGAAGTGGGTGGACCAAGTGTTAAGCCGTATCAACCAGATGGTATTTGGGAAGAAACCACTGGCGGCGGCGGCGGAAGCACAGCCTCTTATATTCAAAGCACAGGAGACGATTTATATCGCAAAAGTTTATATACATTTTGGAAACGAACCGTTCCACCACCAAGCATGATGACTTTTGATGCTTCTGCAAGAGATATTTGCACCGTAAAACGACAAGAAACCAATACTCCGTTGCAAGCGTTGGTGCTTTTAAACGATCCTCAAGTGATTGAAGCTTCTCGTGTTTTAGCCTTAAATGCCTTATCTAAAAACGGGCAATCTGTTACTGAGCAAATCAGATATATTTTTCAACGCGCTACAAGTCGCTTACCTAATGAAACCGAATTAGCAAGTCTTAATAAATACTATAACGATATGCTAGCTCAGGTACGAGCTGAAGAAGTTAATCCAGGAGACTATTTGACCATTGGAGCATACGTAGTTCCAGAATCTATAAATAAAGAAAAATTAGCAGCCTTGGCGCTGACTTCGCACACAATTTTGAATTTAGACGAAACCATTTCACGAGGATAGCACATGAGCGAAAAGAAAATTATTGAAGACCGGTCTTTAATCTTAAATCGTAGATCTTTTTTAGGAAAATCTGCATTAGGCGTAGGAGGTGTTGCTTTGTCATCACTATTAGGAGTAAATTGTTTTCGTAAAGATGAAAACGGATTATTAACTAAGGATACCGGCGCAGGAAGCGTTCAAGGTATTTTGAAGGGATTACATCATCCGGCAAAAATAAAAAGAGTCATTTATCTCTTTCAAAGTGGCGGACCTTCACAACTAGAACTTTTTGACTATAAACCTACGCTCAATAAAAGAAGAGGAGAAGAACTCCCAGAATCTATTCGTAATGGACAACGCCTTACCGGGATGACTTCGGGGCAAGATAGTTTTCCACTAGTAGGTTCGCAATTTGGTTTTAAACAATACGGAAAAAGTGGCACATGGATAAGTGATTTACTTCCACATATCGGAAAAATGGCTGATGATATTTGCGTTGTAAAATCAATGTATACCGAAGCGATTAACCATGACCCAGCAGTAACATTTTTTCAAACAGGCTCACAACAACCCGGACGACCAAGTATAGGCTCATGGTTGAGTTATGGTTTGGGTAGTGAAAATGAGAACCTACCAGCATTTACGGTTTTACTATCAAGAGGATCTGGAAGACCTAACGGCCAACCGCTTTATACTCGTCTATGGGGCAATGGTTTTTTACATTCGCTACACCAGGGTGTTCAGTTTCGTGCTGCAAAAGACCCTGTATTATATTTGAACGATCCAGAAGGAACAACAAAGCGAACAAAACGCGCCATGCTTGATCAGTTGGCTGAATTGAATGACCAACATTACCAAACCTCAGGTGATCCAGAAATACAAAGTAGAATTGCACAATACGAAATGGCATATCGCATGCAGACTTCTGTACCTGAGGTGATGAATACCGATAAAGAGCCAGACCATATTTACAAGATGTATGGAGCGGATGCAAAAATTCCGGGTACGTTTGCTGCCAATTGTTTGTTAGCTCGTAGGCTTGCAGAACAAGATGTTCGTTTCATTCAATTGTACCATATGGGATGGGATCAGCATGACAACTTACCGAATGCCATTGCAAAGCAAGCTAAAGATGTTGACCAAGCTTCAGCAGCACTCATTGCTGACTTAAAACAACGCGGCATGCTAGAAGACACCTTGGTAGTTTGGGGAGGCGAATTTGGAAGAACAAACTATTCTCAAGGGCTATTAACAGATACGAGTTACGGTCGCGACCACCACCCAAGATGTTTTAGCATGTTCATGGCCGGTGGCGGTATTAAACCAGGAATAGTCTATGGTGAAACCGATGAATTCGGTTATAACATTACCCAAAACCCAGTACACGTTCATGATTTTCAAGCTACAATGTTACATCAACTAGGCATTGACCATGAAAAACTGGTATACAAATATCAAGGCAGGCGTTTCAGATTGACCGATGTTGAAGGTCATATTGTTAAAGATATTTTATCCTAATGCACATAATTTTTCAAACCATTCAAATAGGGAATTTTCACCCGCTGTTCGTTCATTTGCCTATTGGCATTATTCTATTAGCATTCGCTTTAGAAATATATAATCGATTTCGGTCAAACACATCGGCTGACGAGATTATTTTATTTGTGCTGGGCGCAGCAGGTCTAACCGCAGTAGCTTCTTTAGGAACTGGTTGGTTACTGGGAGAGAATGGTAGTTATGATGAAGAATTACTCTTTTTACACCGCTGGATGGCTGTTGCTTTTACCACTACTACAATCTTGTTATTCTTTCTAAAACGATCGAAATCCGCCGGGATACAAAAATTGTATATGCCTGCTTTTGTTATTGTTTTAATTCTGGTATCGATAACAGGTCACTTTGGTGGTAATATGACTCATGGTGAAGGTTATTTATTTAAAGATACGAGTGTCAAACAAGTAATCATTAAAGATGTGGCTGAGGCAAAGGTTCATTCTGATATCATTCAACCTATTTTAGAGGCTAAATGTGTAAGTTGTCATAACGAAAGTAAAATAAAAGGCGGACTGCTTATGACCACTACCCAAGATCTTTTAAAAGGGGGAGATACGGGTAGTGTATTCGATTCCATCGAAGGAAAACCATTATTAGTTCATCGCATGTTTTTGCCCATAGAAGACGAAGAACACATGCCCCCTAAAGGAAAAGTTCAATTAACTCCTGAAGAAATTGCTTTACTAGAATGGTGGGTTGAAAACGACCATTGTTTAGACTGCAAAACAAAAGAATTAAAGACATCAGATAGGCTAAACGTAATATTGACAAGTCTAGAAGAAGACACCTCTTCTCGTGCTCTTATAGCCAAAGAAGTTGAACCAGTAACCGCCCAATGGATTCAAGACATGAACGAATTGGACATATCTATTTATCCGCTTTCTGAAGACAACCCTTTGTTGATAGTAAGTCTATTTGGAGAACAAAAGCAACTAAAGGAAAAATTAAAAAACCTAGAAGAATACGCTGAAAACATAGTAGAGTTAAATTTAGGAAACTCTCATTTCAACGATACTATTGCAGACTTAATTACCCCGTTTGAGCATCTTACTAAATTACAATTACAGAATACCAAGCTAACAGACAAGTCCATACCAATTTTTGCAAGGTTTGAATTTTTAGAATCTCTAAACCTTTACGGAACAGATATTAGCAACTCGATTTTTGAACAAACAAAAAAGTTAACAAATCTAAAATTTCTTTATCTCTATCAAACAAAAGTCACCAATACAGAAGTAGTAAAATTTCAGGAAGCATACCCAAATATTACAGTTCAACATATTCCAAAAGATGCCTTCAAAGCAGTTTCCTTATCGGCGCCAACTATAGTAGCCAAAACAGCATTTTTTAAAGACAGTTTAGAAATCGCTTTAGAAAATACATTTGAAGATTCCACCATATTTTACACTCTAGACGGAACACTACCAGATAGTACCTCAACAGTTTACACGGCACCATTAATAATAACAGCATCAAATACACTTCAAGCTATTGTCATGAAAGAAGGTTGGAAGCCTAGCAAAATAAGTTCTCAAAAATTCAAAACTACTTCAGTTGACTATTTTGATGTCGCTCTCAACAAATCACCCAATGAAAAATACAAAGCCCAAGAAGGTAAAACATTGGTCGATTTAAAACGAGGCACAACAAATTTTGTAGATGGTGCTTGGCTTGGCTATGAGGGTAGTCATTTTAGTACCACAATGACTTTAAAAGAAAACAAAGAGATTTCATCCATTTCAGTTGGAGCCCTATCAGCACCCGCCAGTTGGATTTTTTATCCAGTAGGGTTAACCGTTTACACGTCTGAAAATGGAAAACAATTTAAACGCATAAAAAGTATACAACTGCCTAATGAAGAACCTAACAATGATGTTAAAATGGCCTTTTTTGATATGGAAATACCCCCAACTAAAGCTAAATATGTCAAGGTAGAAATTAAAAGTCCGCTTAAAAACCCTTCATGGCACCCTGCCCCTGGTGGAAAAAGTTGGATATTCGTTGATGAAATTATTTTAAACTAAAAGTATCTTATGAGTAAGCTGCAAACCATTATTGTCTTTCTAGTCACCATTACATTGTTTTCTTGTAAGAACGAAGCAAAAGAAGAAGTGAAGAAAGAATTAGGACCACCAAACGTAATTTTAATATTCACAGATGACCAAGGGTATAATGATGTTGGCGTTTTTGGCGCAAATGATATTGCAACACCTCATTTAGACCAAATGGCTTCTGCCGGCGTAAAACTCACAAGCTTTTATGCTGCTCAAGCGGTATGTTCTGCATCACGTGCTGGTATTTTAACGGGTTGCTACCCTAATCGTATTGGTATACATAATGCCATGATGCCTAACAGTAAGGTCGGATTAAATCCGACGGAAATAACTATAGCTGAAATGCTAAAAGAAAAAGGCTATGCAACTGCAATTTATGGCAAATGGCATTTAGGCGATAATCTTGAATTCTTACCTACCAAACATGGTTTTGACGAATGGTTTGGTATACCATACTCTAATGACATGTGGCCACTTCACCCATTACAAGGGCCTGTTTTTAATTTTCCTGATTTACCATTGTATGAAAATGAAACAGTTATAGATACCCTTCTTGATCAAACTCAATTAACCACTCAAATTACAGAACGTAGTGTTGATTTTATTAATCGCAATAAAGAGAACCCGTTCTTTTTATATGTGCCGCACCCGCAACCACATGTGCCCTTATTTGTTTCTGATAAGTTTAAAGGAAAGTCTGATAGAGGCTTATATGGAGATGTAATTATGGAAATCGATTGGTCTGTTGGGCAAATCATGGAAGCACTAAAGACTAATGGACTAGAAGAAAATACCATTGTAATATTCACTTCAGATAATGGTCCATGGCTGGCGTATGGAAATCATGCTGGTAGTGCATTACCGTTTAGAGAAGGCAAAGGTACTGCTTGGGAAGGTGGACAGCGTGAACCATTCATAATGAAGTATCCGAACAAACTAGAAGCCGGAAAAGTATTAGACACGCCTGTTATGGCCATCGATATCCTTCCAACGATAGCAGAAATAACAAATGCTGAGCTTCCTTTAAAAACAATAGACGGAAAGAGCGTTTGGAAAGTACTAACTGGTGAATCTAAGGAAAGTCCGCAAGAGGCCTATTTCTTTTATTATAAAGTAAATGAACTACATGGTGTTCGCTATGGAAAATGGAAGTTATACTTTCCGCACAACTATCGAACAATGAATGGTCAAGAACCAGGTAAAGATGGTATTCCTAGCAGATACAAAATGATTGACATAGAAGATATAGAGCTTTATGATGTTGTTAATGATATTAGCGAAACAAAGAATGTTGCAGAAGAAAACCCAGAGGTGGTAGAAAAAATCAAAGTTCTTGCGAATACGATGCGATCTCGATTGGGAGATTCACTACTAGAACTTGAAGGTTCTGAGACAAGGCAGCCAGGTCAACTAAAAGAATAATAAAACAAAAACCCATTGCTAAGCAATGGGTTTTACAATATATATGTTATAAAATACTTAATCTATAATATTCAAAGTGCCATTCATTATTGAATGAAACTGACAATTGTAGAATAAAGTATCAGGCGCATCCATCGGTACGATGAACGTTATCGTTTCACTTTCAGTTCCATTATTGCTAACACCATTATTATATGCATTCGCATTAGAATTACCTTGTTCCAATTTAATAAAAAACGGATGACCTGAAGCATTTACAGCAAACGTATAAGTCTCCCCTCTTTTTAAAGTTAAATCAGGATTTTCAAGATTTGTAACGTCATCAGAATTAAAAACATAAGATGAAGATCCGTTGTTTGTAACAACAAAGTTTTTTGATTCTTCTGCTGGAACTTCTCCTTCGTTAGCACCTATATTTCCTTGCGCAATTATAGTTCCTACTTCTGCAACACTCAAATGAATGTTAATGTAACCATCAATGGTTAGAACTTCTGAATATCCAAAGACCGTATCATCATCTAAGGCATCTACATTAGTTCTACTAATTCCGGCAGCACCAACAACTGGATTAAAAGTGAATAAAATATCACCCCCTTCGGTGGCGCTATTTGCATGAATATGACCAGGATGTGTACCATCATCAGTTGTTCCGTTTAACATAATAACGGCTAAAGCTTCTCCATTTAATCTTTCAAAGAAAGTAGCAGTACCATCAATAGTATCAACATCTTTGGAACCTAAGACATATTCTTTTGATTCACCCGTTAATTGATTTTGCCCAATATCACCCTGACTAACCAAAGTCTCTAGATTATCAGCACTTAGATGAACATTAATATATCCATCAAAATCTAAAAGTTGAGAAGAATTGATCGTTGTGCCATCATCTAGCAACTTGACGTGCGTTGTACTTCTACCTGTACTACCATCAACGGTAGCCAATGTAATAGCTATATCACCTCCTTCTGCCGCGGTATTGAAATGAATATGCGCAGGGTGCATACCACCAACCGGTGTATTGGCTAATTTCAATAGTATAATCGTTGAATCATTACTAAAAGTAACCAATGTAGCGGAGCCTGAGATATTAGATTGATCAATAGAACCAATGGCATAAGATCTTGAACCTAACTCTGTAATGGGAATTTCAAAATCAGGCTCTCCATTATCAGGATTAAACGGAGCTGTATCATCATTACCACAACTTGACAGAAAAAAAACACTTATCAAAATAGTGAATACTTGCGCGGGGTTTAAAGCAAATTTCATAGCGATTTTTATTTAGTTAATAGTTTATTACAAGAGTTCTTTGTGTAAAGAAAAAAGGTGTGAATTTTGGAATCATATTCAAAAAAGAAGACCTTGTACTCTTTAATATTACAACTAATTTAAGGTAACCTAAGCTGAAACAACCTTTTCGTTTTAAAGAATTTAGTATTGACCAAGACCGCTGCGCCATGAAAATTGGTACAGATGGAGTATTACTTGGTGCTTGGACCAATATTGAAAAGCAACCAACTTCAATTTTAGATATCGGTGCTGGTACTGGCGTCCTTTCATTAATGTTAGCACAAAGGTGTTTTGCCGAGAACATTGAAGCCTTGGAAATCGATGAGGAAGCCTATGAGCAATGTGTTCGAAATTTTGAAGGCTCACCATGGGCAGATAGATTGTTTTGCTATCATGCAGGTCTAGATGAGTTTATTGAGGAAATTGAAGATCCGTACGATTTGATTATTTCTAACCCTCCTTTCTATACCGAAATTGTTTCGAGTGGGAATACTTCAAGAGATAATGCCAGGCAAAATCAATCATTACCCTTTGATGAATTACTAGAAGGAGTTTCAAAACTACTTTCTTCAGATGGTGTTTTTGCAACGATTATTCCCTACAAAGAGGAAGGTACCTTTATACAATTAGCAAATTCATTTGGGCTTTACCCTAATAGAATATTGAGAGTTAAGGGAAATTCATGGGCAGAAATAAAAAGAAGTCTTTTGGAATTCAGTTTTAAAGAAAGTGTGACTTCTGAAGACGAATTAACTATTGAAATAGAGCGACACAAATATACCAACGATTACATCGAACTGACCAAAGCATTTTATTTAAAAATGTAACCCTTACTTTAAGCGTTGTAAAGGTCTAGTCAAACATGTTGGACCTCCACCACCTTTAACACTAATTTCTTGACCATTATAGGTGATCACCGCACAACCCGCTTTCTCAAGTGCTGCTTTAGTTTGCGGATTTCCTTCAACCATTACGCATTTTCTTGGGCCAACAGCTAAGACATTACAGCCCATGCTTTCAAATTCATCTTCAGGAACTTCAATCAATTTGTAACCTAGATCTAATAATTGATTTCTAAACCTGATAGGCATCAAAGGAGAATAAACTACAGCCAAATCCTTATCAACAGGACTCAAAATAGACATTAAATGGAATACGTCTTCAACACCTCTATAATGTGGTAAATCTACTACTATCACTTCGACTCCGTTTGGAGCAAGCAAGGCTTTTAATTGCCGAATTCCTTCTAAATTGGTTCGGTATGTATGGCCAACTGCCAAGGTTTTTTCATTTAACCAGGCAACATCACCGCCCTCAAGTGTTCCGGGTGCTTGAATAGTTCCTAGAATGGCAATGTCATTATTTAAAAATGTTTTTCGCTGAGCTTCAGGCTCTAAGATTCTTCCCTCTTTTCCCATGGTACAAATTATCATCCCATAATCAGTAGCTATTGACGCATCTCTGCAATAAACAGAATCGAGAGATAATTGTTTGTCTTTAGGAAAATATTTTATGTCGACCTCTTGACTTTTTAAAATCTTTTCAAAAGCAATGTATTCAATTTTTGAAGCTAATAAATCAGGTTTGGATAAGTAGTTTAGTTCTTTCCATTCGGTTTTCAATTTATCTTCATTGATAAAGGCTTCTGTGACTGTTTTGATATATACAGACGCTAATGCTAGATATTCAGAATGACAGGTATGTTTCATTACTAAGTCGTAATTTTTGATTTGTTTCTATATTTCATCCAAACGTAAAAGGGAATTCCTGCCAACAGTAATAAAAATCCAAAAAATACCGCTTCTTCTCCTGCTCCATAAATGGCCCACAATGAAAAGATAAAAGCAAGGCTTGCTAAGATAATTTCGGGAAGCCATTTCATATTTGGAAGTTTTCTTTCTGCTAAAATAAGAACATATGCTGCGCTTGTAAATAAATACGGTACAAGAACACAAAGCGTAGAAAGCAAGATGATAAATTTGAATTGTTCAACTAAGCCATCTGAATAGTTCATCAACATCACGATTGAAGTTAAAATACTACCAAT
>CALLIG010000282.1 GCA_938009735.1 uncultured Flavobacteriaceae bacterium | reverse complement strand
GTGGCAATGATTGACACGAGTAGTGAACAAGTACGTGCCATTTCACATAATTTGGTACCGCCCTCGCTGAGAGATTTCAATGTGTTAGAAGCGGTCGCAACCTATTGTGAAAATATGAATGCCATTCACAAGCCTGAGATTATGTTTCAACATGTGGGCGAAGACATTGTACTAGAAAAGAAACAAGAAGCGAACCTCTTTCGTATTGTGCAAGAATTGGTGACAAATAGTATTAAACATTCAGATGCCAATGAAATAATCATACAATTAAGCAATATAGAAGACAACCTACAATTAACGGTTGAAGATGATGGTAAAGGTTTTGATGTAGCGAATGTAAAAAGTGACGGCATTGGTATGCAGAACGTAAAATCAAGGGTTGATTACCTTGGGGGTCTAATGGACATAAAATCTGACGCAAAAGGAACTTCCTTTACAATAACGATTGCAGATAAATCACAAAATACATGATGAAGGTAGCCATTACAGATGACCATTTATTGGTTATGCAGGGTATAGAATCGATGCTTCAGAACGAGTCCTCTATTCATATTACTGGAAAATACCCATCTGCCGAAAAAACTTTGGAAGCTCTGGCTACCGATGTTCCTGATATTTTATTGCTTGATATCAATCTGCCTGATATTAACGGGATTGATTTATGCAAACAACTGCTTGGTCTTTATTCTGATTTGAAAATCATTGCTTTAAGTAGTCATGACGACACTAATTTTGTAAAACGAATATTGAAAAATGGAGCTTGTGGCTACCTCTTAAAAAATACAAGTAAAGAAGAGTTAATTGAGGCTTTTGAAACGGTTCTAGATGGTGAACAATATTTACAGGCTACCATTCAAAAGAAACTGCTCAATCAATCTTTGGGAACACAAAAACGGAATACGCTCAAGCCAAAATTGACACGCAGAGAAAAAGAGGTACTTGCTGCAATCTGTGAAGAAATGACCACCCAAGAAATTGCCGATCAGCTCTTTATTAGTCCAAAAACGGTAGAAACGCACCGAATGAATTTAATTAGTAAGTTAGGTGCTCGCAATAGCGTTGGTCTGGCACGTATTGCCATTGAACAAGAGTTGTTGATAGAATAATAATTGGTATAAGATTGTTAGTATTTAGCTTATCCCTTCACCATTACCAACCCCATCTTCATCAGGGTTAAGAAACACCAATTTACCATCAGCATTCTCAGTCATCAAAATCATGCCTTCACTATCTACACCTCGCAAAGCGCGCGGGGCAAGGTTTATCAAAACAGTAACTTTTTTGCCAATAACTTCTTCAGCAGTAAAACTTTCTGCAATACCAGAAACAATAGTTCTTGTATCTAAACCAGTATCTACTTTAAGAACTAATAATTTTTTGGTCTTTGCCATTTTTTCAGCCTCGACAATGGTGCCAACACGCATATCTATTTTGGTGAAATCATCAAAGGCAATGGTGTCTTTTTGTGGCATAAGTTCTTTGTTTGCGTTTTCGTTCGCTTTTTTGGTGGCTTGTAATTTATCTAGTTGTGCTTGTATTTCGCTGTCTTCTATTTTTCTGAATAGAAGTTCTGCTTTATTGATTTGATGTGCTGCTGGCAGAAGGGTTTCTTTTTGAGAAACATCTGCCCAAGAAAGTCCTTCATCTTCGTTAGCCGTCACACCTAGTATTGCTTTTAGCTTGTTCGAAGTAAAAGGTAAAAAAGGCTCACTTAAAACGGCTAGTGCTGTAGCGATTTGAAGCGCGACAAACATGATGGTTTTTACGCGTTCTTCATCTTGTTTGATGACTTTCCAAGGTTCTTCGTCTGCTAGATATTTGTTTCCTAAACGGGCGAGGTTCATTAATTCTTGACCTGCTTCTCTAAACCGATAGCGTTCTATTGAACTTTCAATTGTTGCTGGAAACTGCTTTAATGTAGCTAAGGTTTCTAAATCTACTTTTAAAAAACCCGCTGCAGCTGGCACCTGTCCTTCGTAGTATTTGTTCGTAAGTACAACTACACGATTGATAAAGTTTCCGAAAATTGCAACTAGTTCGCTGTTATTTCTTGTCTGAAAGTCTTTCCAAGTGAAATCGTTGTCTTTGGTTTCTGGAGCGTTTGCAGTTAAGGTGTATCGTAATACATCTTGCATGTCTGGAAATTCTACTAAATACTCATGCAACCAAACCGCCCAATTTTTTGAAGTGGAAAGTTTGTTGCCTTCTAAATTCAAAAACTCGTTCGCCGGCACATTTTCAGGAAGTATATAATCCCCATGTGCTTTTAAAATCGCTGGGAAAATTATGCAATGGAAAACGATATTATCCTTTCCTATAAAATGAACTAATTTGGTGTCATCAGACTTCCAATAAGGTTCCCAATCTTTTCCTTCTCTTTCTGCCCATTCTTTTGTTGAAGAAATATATCCGATAGGCGCATCAAACCATACATATAGTACTTTGCCTTCACCACCTTTGACGGGTACTGGAATTCCCCAATCTAAATCGCGAGTTACTGCGCGAGGTTCTAAACCTCCATCTATCCATGATTTACATTGCCCGTAAACATTAGGCTTCCAATCATTTTTATGTCCTTCAAGAATCCATTTTCGAAGAAAATCTTCATAGCGATCTAAGGGTAAGAACCAATGTTTGGTCTCTTTCATGGTGGGTACTGCACCCGAAATAGTCGATTTAGGATTTATTAAATCGGTAGCATTTAAGGTAGAGCCACAATTTTCACATTGATCTCCGTAGGCTTCTTCATGCCCGCATTTAGGACAAGTGCCTACAACAAAACGGTCTGCTAAAAACTGTTTTGCTTCTGCATCATATAATTGAGCTTTGGTTTCTTCTATAAAATCACCTTGCTCATGTAGTTTTTTGAAAAAATCACCAGCAGTTTTGTGATGGATTTCTCTAGAGGTACGTGAATAGTTATCAAAGGTAATTCCGAAGTCTTCAAACGATTGACGAATAATACCGTCGTATTTATCAATAACTTCTTTGGGAGTTATTCCTTCCTTTTTTGCTTTCATT
>CALLIG010000281.1 GCA_938009735.1 uncultured Flavobacteriaceae bacterium | reverse complement strand
AAAGCATACGGATAATTGAAGCCGTCATAACCCACCACATCAAAAGGGTGAGATGCATATACCATATCAAAAATATCGTTCTGCTTTTTTATTTTAATTAAAAACTCCCCTTGCTCATCATGTGTTTCTAATTTTTCTGGGCGCCGAATATCACGCTCGCAATACGGCGAATGCTCTAAAAGTTGCCCAAACCAGTTGCGGTATCTTTTTGGAGTATATACCGGATGATATGATTCAACAATGAATAAGCGATTGTCAGTTGTGTCAAAATCAATTTTATAAATAACACCTCTAGGTACCACTAGATAATCCCCATAACTAAAAGGAAGGTTGCCTAATTGTGTGCGCAATGTTCCGGTTCCTTTGTGAATAAAGATGACTTCATCGGCATCTGTATTTTTATAGAAATAGTCTTTCTGCGATTGCTTCGGAGCCGCTAAAATGATATTGCAATCGTTATTGGTTAATATGATTTTACGACTTTCTAAATAATCATCTTCTGGGGCAACCTGAAATCCACGAAGCTTATACGATTGTATACTGTTGTGTTTTGCGATTTTTGGCGCAACGCTGTATTGGTTTTTAATTTCTTTTACTTGGGTAGGCGGATGTTCGTGATACAAATTAGACGACATGCCATCGAAACCGATGGTTCCGAACAATTCTTCGGAATATAATTCTCCGTTAGGTTTTCTAAACTGTGTGTGTCGTTTTGGTGGAATCTTACCAAGTTTATGATAGAAAGGCATAGCTTCGATATTTTGTCTTTCAAATATAAACAATTGTTGACCTAATATCAACAAATATTTATTTAATCCATTTTTTATAGTATTTTGCGAGTAGAAATATTTTGACATTTCTACTTCATTTTAAATATTCCATGAGAATTAGCTCTAAAAAAGAGGACTTTTTGCAAACGTCGTTGCAATTGATACATGAGAAAGGTTTCAAGGCTACAACCATGCGCGATATTGCCGAGCGAATGGATTTCGATGTATCGAATAGTTATAATTATATCAAGTCAAAACAAGATATTTTAGAGCTTTTTTTATTCCGTACATCAGAAGAATTTCATGGTGCTATGGATAATATTCTAGCTTCAAGTTACACAGCTGATGAAAAATTAAAGCAGGTTATTTCTGCACACATTCAGGTTTCGGCGAAAAGACCACTTGAAGTGGCTTTGATGGTGAATGAGTGGCGTAATTTAAAAGATCCGAAGTATAAAGAGTATGTTGATTTGAGAACATCTTATGAAAAGAAGATGGCGCGTTTGCTTCGTGAAGGAGTAAAGACGGGAGTTTTTAAAGAATTGAATATTAAAATCACATCCGCCTTAATTTTATCTTCTATACGTTGGGTCTATGATTCATATGCTGATGCTAGTAATACTATAAATCCGGTAGAACTAGAACGCCAGATTATAGGTTTGGTATTTGGTGGTGTTATAAACTAAGCTCAAATTGGCGGCAATGTTATAGCTGAATCATTTGTGAAGCATTTTAAAATCTTTCCGTAATTTTAGTAGTATACTAAACTTCTTATCATGACTACATTGGGGATTGGAATTATTGGAACAGGTTCTATTGCGAAAACATATTCCAAATGTATCTCTGAGATTGAAGCTGTTGATTTAGTTTCTATGTATTCTAAATCAGAAAGTCGTGTTGCCGATCTTGAGAGGCAATTTAATGCCCCAGTATTTTCCGATTTACATGCGTTTTTGAGTCAAGATGCAATTCAACTTGTGATTGTTTGCAACGAAAGTGGCAATCACGGAGAAGCTATAAAAAGTTCAGCTATGGCAGGTAAACATGTGCTTTGCGAGAAGCCCTTAGAAGTGACACCTGAAAAAGTAGAGGAGGCTATTGAAGCATGTAAATCTCAAAACGTAATTTTAGGTTGTGTTTTTCAAAACCGTTGCGCACCTGATTTTCAAATGGTTTTGAAAGCTGTGGAATCTGGTTCGCTGGGTAAGTTGATCATGGGTAACGCTCATATTAACTGGTATAGAAATACGGAGTATTATGCAACAAATCCTTGGCGTGGGACTTTACAATTTGATGGAGGAGCTGCATTTATGAATCAAGGTATTCATACGATTGATTTGTTGTTGAAAGTGATGGGTCCGGTTCATTCCGTCTTTGGAAATGTAAAAACCTTAATGCATGATATAGAGGGGGAAGATGTTGGGGCTGGAATTATCAATTTTAAAAACGGAGCCATAGGAAACATTACAGGTGGTACTTCTTTATTTCCAGGATATCCAGAGCGTTTAGAAATTTATGGAGAAAAGGGAAGCATTATCATGCAAGTCGGTAAAATCACAGATTGGAATGTCCAGAACATGTCCGCACCCGAATCTATGAAAAGTGCAGCCGCCGCAAGTGGCGCGAGTGACTCAACAAGTATTGGTCATTCAAATCATAAAATTGTCATTGAAGATATGGTGCATGCTATCGCAATAAATAGTACGCCAATGGTTGACGGGGCAGAGGCCAAGAAATCTGTTGCGCTTATTACTGCACTCTATCGTTCTTCGAAAGAAGC
>CALLIG010000280.1 GCA_938009735.1 uncultured Flavobacteriaceae bacterium | reverse complement strand
AATTTCGTTGAGTGCTTTATCTTTTGCAATAGGTTTGATGATGTGATAATTGTAGAGGTGTAAAATTAGATTTATAGAAGATTGTGAAAAATAGTTGATTACAAATTCTTCAGTAAAAACAAATAAGTAGCCTTCATAATTCGCATTTTCTTGAAAAGCATGTATTTGGCCTTTTGCAACTTTTAATACCGAACCAGCTTCTAACTGATACTCTTTTAAATCTATCTGATGACTACCTGTACCTTTTGTAACAAATAGCAATGCAAAAAAAGATAGCCTATGGGCGCGAGTGGGGTCATGATCTAATTTAATTTCGGGTATTCTAGCAAAAAAATTAGTGAGGTTCATAAACTCAAATTCCTTAGTTTTTTCGTCACTAATGCATTGAAATGATATCTTGGGTATGTTCTTCAAAATAGACTTTTTTTTGCTTTGTATTAATTAATGCTAACTGTAGAGTCTCTAGGGGCAACAATATTTATATAACTAATTTCAATACTTAAAAAGTACCAAGTTGTTATATTTCATTTTTTGAAGCGGATTACTTATACAGTTTCCTTAACAACTTTAGAAGCTAATCGTGCCTTTTTCACCTCCATTTTCTTCAACATCCAATCAGGGTAATTGGTTGCATCTTCCGCTTCATAAATACGTAAATGTTGATCTTCTTGTGGCTCTTTGAGTTCATCTGGGTTGCAGCCTAAGATTAGAGCTGCGGTGGCAACACCAGAGTGACTTGCTCCTGCAACACCATGCGATAAAATACTTGCCCCACAGAGGTATAACTTATCAATTTCACTTTTTGCTTTATAAGCAAAAGGTCCTATATGTTTTAGGCTTTTTTCTGTTCCATATACATTACCTTCTGTGGTATTGATGTAATAGTCATTGGTAATGGGTGTACCTAAGTCTTTGTTTATAATATGATTACTGATTCCGGGTACTGCTGTCTCAAGACCTTTAATCATTTTCTGAGTAAGATGCTCTTTGAAGGCTAAATATTCTTCAGAACGTTGGGCATCTTCGTCTTTATATTTTTCAAAAGGTTTGTAATCTATAAAGGTAATGACTTCTAAGGCATGATACTTTCCATCAAAACTACTAGGGTCTTTGAGAGTGGTACAGCTGATAAACATACCATCAAAGGCATCATTAGAAGTTAAATCATCTGACATTGCTTTATCATAATAATCATCAGCATCTATGTTAGGCATCATCCAAATATTACCAGAATCTAATCCCGCTTTTCTGACATCCATATCCACAGTTAAAAACAACATTAATGAAGTACAGGAATAGATGGTTTTTTCTAGCTTGGTCTGTAATTTTTTACTCAAATGCTCTCGGCCAATCAAATCATTATAGGTGATGCCAACATCTGCATTAGAGATAATATGATCAGCAAAAAGCTCTTTTCCGCTTTCTAGTAAAACCCCAACTGCTTTCTTTTGGTCAGTACCTTCAAGAAGAATCTTTTTTACTCCATTACTCGTTGAAACTTCGCCACCGTGTTTTTTGATAGCGTTGGTCATAGCTTTAATCAAAGCGCCACCGCCACCCATAGGGTAATAGCCGCCATAGAAATAATGAAACATTAAAGCTGAATGTAGAACAAATGCAGCTTTTTTCGGCTGTACACCATGATCACCACATTGAATATTCAATATATTTTTAACCAATGGATCTTTGATATGCCAATTGATTACACGACGCAGATTGAAAAGTCCGAATTTACCAAAATGACGTGTTTTATATGGAATCGTTAGTTTCTGCCAAAAGCCTTTGAAATATGGTAACGAATACAATTCTTCGCTTACATTTCGAATAAGCTTTAGATATTTTGTGATGCGTTTGGCTTCCTTAGGAAAACGTTCTCCCATTCGCGAAATAAATAGATCTGGATCCGCAGGAATATCAAAACGATGCTCTCCAATACGCACGTGCTCGTAAGCATCAGAATTCATTCTAAAAAATACCAAATCATTGGCAATTCCCAATCCACGATATAGATCGTTTGTTGCTTCACCTTCACCACAAAGTCCAACATAATGAACACCAGGAGTAAATCGATGACCGTTCAGGTAAAAACTATGGCACCATCCACCAGGAACATCATGTTGTTCTAAAACCAATACTTTTTGACCAGCACGAGAAAGGCAAATAGCCGAAGCTAATCCACCAGCGCCAGACCCAATAATAATGGTGTCGTATTTGTTCGGAAGGTTTTGTTCAGTCATCAAATTTTCTTTTCAAAATCGAAGATAGAAAGAAAAAATGAGCCATACGATCGTAATTTGTTACTGTGTTAAGGCTTTAGCGATTGCATTTTCTACCAAAGGCTCCATAACAGCATACCCTGCTTTAGTTGGGTGTACTTCATCATTGGCATATTTTTTTGGCAAGCCATCTCGCTCATCTGCCATAGCAGAGAAATAATCTAAATAGATGTGCCCCATATCATCACAATATGTTCTGATCATTTTGTTCAGTTCGATTATTTTTGGTGCAGGTTCTAAACCTGGTTTCCATGGGTAATCAAAAGCAGGTAGGGTAGTAGATAGTACAACTTTGATATTATTTGCATGTGCCATTTCAGCCATGCCTTTAATATTGTCCATAATCATTGGAATCGTAGAAGGACCTGTATTACCCGCTATATCATTGGTGCCTGCTAAAATGACAACTACTTTCGGTTTTAGATCAATAACATCTTGTCGAAAACGAACTAACATTTGCGGTGTTGTTTGTCCGCTAATTCCTCTATTAACCCATGGTTTACCTTCAAAAAATTCTGGACGAGAATTGATCCATCCTATGGTAATTGAATTTCCCATAAATACCACGCGATCTTCATTATCTGCCGGAGCTTCTAAAGCTGCATTTGCTTCTTGAAATTGTGCGAGATTAGGCCAATCTTGTCCTTTTACAGAGTTAGTTAATCCTAAAGCTGTTAGCATTCCGATCATAAGGAGTTTAATTTTTTTCATGAACTAAGTGTTTATTATCATTCCTGTAAAGGCATGAATCTTTATAGTAGTTTATAATGTATTAAATTCTTTTTTTTCATCCAAATTAAGCGGAAGTTCTTCTAGTAGTTTTTCTTTTGTTGGTCGTTGAAAAACAAAGTAAAGCGTTAGACATAGTGCAATAACCAAATGCATAGCAGTACCATTAAAGTAATAGGCAAAAAGGGCAAGAAATGCCCCCGCTTCAATGATTGCGTATTTTATTATCGTAGCTGTGTAATATCGTTGCAACTTTTTAGATAACTCGTCTGATTCAGGTAAATTTTGAATCAGGTTTTGATACACCCACTTACTTCCAAAATAACCAACCATAGCAACTATAGGAACAATAAAAATAAATATATCATTATCTACAGAGGCTTCGAAAGCACCGTTTTGTGTAAAGGCTATGACACTAAAAAATATCAAACCTATGCACAAGGCGGCATGAACGATAGTCAAGGTTCTTAAAAAGGACTTCGATTGCATTCTTTATACTACGATTCTTTGGTTATTGGAGTTTTAAAAAGCCTAATTTTTTATAATTATTCCATTGGTGTAGCATGCAATAACTCCATTCCTGTTGAAGATCTTGGTTTAAAACCTTCCCAGTTTTTTTCGTTTGAATTTTCTTGAACATCAAGGAACTTGCTGTAGTCTTTTTGCTTCAACTGAGTACCTATAAAAGCAGTTATGAAATGTTGATTTACATTGTTCATTTTTCTTTGATCCCATGTACCATCTGCATAGCGATAGTATTCATCGATATGTAAACCTGGAGCTAATGATTCTGCAGGTGGAGGATTCGGAGCTACATTATGTCTTGCACCCATATAGGTCAATAAATAACGATCTGCATTGACCGCACCTGTGTAAATAGCTTTAATTCCTTTTTCATACCCAGAAATATCATCTTGGCTTCCAGCAATAAATAGGGTAGGAGTCTTTAAACCTTTTAATCCTTCAGCATCCCAAACTCCTCTTTCCATTCCCCATGGAGCAAAAGCGACAACAGCTTTGATACGTGGATCAACTTGTTTTTGATATTCTGGGTTGCTAGCGGAGTGAATACTGATGGCTTTACTTCCTCCCGTCATTCCTACTGTAAATCCTGCGAAAGCATCACTATACCCAGCTCCTGCAACATTAAGTACGCCGAAACCTCCCATTGAATAACCAACGATAGCCGTATTATTAGCATCTACCAATCCTTTTAAGGCATCTTTACTTGCAGATGCTCCTAGAGCTTCCATTTCATTTAAAACAAATCGAATATCTAAAGCACGGTTTAATAAAGTACTTTGAAAAGCATTCGCATCTTTGAATGTAGAATCAGTATGATCAATTGTAGCAACTACGTAGCCTTTAGAAGCTAAATTTTCTGTCAAATAGGTCATTAAATAACGAGAACCTACATAACCATGAGAAATCACTACCAATGGAAAAGAACCGTCTTTATTAACAGGTGCAGCATCTCGCATCGCACGACCTTTAAAAGTAAAAGGAGTTAACGGACGTAATGAGTCGCCACGAGTACCCATAACTTCTTCATAAGTCACAGAAGCTTGTGTACCCTCAGCAAGAGCGGCAGGATACCAGATCTCAATCGTTAACGGTCGATCGTACATAGGATCTTTACCTTCTTTTGAATTTAAGATGTCTACTTGATTTTTATGAACCAAATTCATGGTGCGAACTCCAACATCATAATCACCTCTTGCAGAAAGCTCAGGAGCGTCAGGAAGTTGGTCGCCATACAAGAATTCTTGGGCATTAGCGGGGATAGT
>CALLIG010000279.1 GCA_938009735.1 uncultured Flavobacteriaceae bacterium | reverse complement strand
TTGTATCGTTCACTATGTGATGAGCTCATTGTTCAAAGTTTGTGGCAAAAATAGTGGAATTGTATCTATCTAATGAAATTCTATTTACTACTTTATAAACAAAAGTTCACGATACTTTGCTAACGGCCATATTTGATCATCTACCAATTGCTCTAATTTATCGCTGTGGTATCGTATTTCATCAAAATAAGGTTTAATAGTTTCTGCATAGGCCGTAGCCTTTTTATGACTATCAGTTAATTTGTTTCCTTTTTTCCTAGCTTCGGTCATCGCATCTGTTTTCTTTTTCATGTTCATAACATGCTCTGCGATTTGTTCTAAAATATTTGACTGACCTTCTGAAAGTTTTTTATGTGCAGCACCATATATATCTTTTAGCCCTAAAACATTTTGTATGAGCTTATTTTGGTACTCGATAGCTGCTGGAATAATATGATTGTATACGAGTTCATTCAAAATACGGCCTTCAATTTGAACCTGAAGAATATAGGTCTCTAATTCAACTTCTTGTCTTGCACGCATTTCTACCTCACTCATGACCTTCATTGAATCGAAAAGATCTAAACTAGTTTTAGAAGTTAATACCTGAAGGGCTTCTGGCGTTGTTTTATTATTACTTAACTTCCTTTTCTTTGATTCTCCCTCCCATTCTTTACTATACCCATCACCATCAAAACGTATTCTTTTTGAGGTTTTGATATATTCACGTAGCACATTAAAAACCGCTTCATCCTTCTTTAAACTTTTCTTATCAACAAGTGTATCAACTTCCTTTTTAAAAGCTTGTAGTTGTTTTGCTACAATCGTATTCAAAACGGTCATCGGTTTCGCGCAATTTGTAGTCGAACCAACGCCACGCATTTCGAATTTATTTCCGGTAAAAGCAAAAGGCGAAGTCCGATTTCGATCTGTATTATCCATCAATATTTCCGGAATTTTACCTACCACATTCAGCTTCAATTCTGTTTTCTCTTCAGGTGAAAGCTTGCCTTTGGAAACTCCCTCTAACTCATCTAAAACACGACTTAACTGTGTGCCAATAAAAATGGAAAAAATAGCAGGGGGAGCTTCATTAGCTCCTAAGCGATGATCATTACCTGCCGATGCAATAGACGAACGAAGTAGCTCTTCATAGGTATCAACTGCTTTAATCGTATTTATAAAAAAGGTTAAGAATTGTAAATTCTTCATTGGTGTAGAACCTGGACTCAATAAATTCACACCTGTATTAGTTGCTAAGGACCAATTATTATGTTTACCAGAACCATTGATTCCAGCAAAAGGTTTTTCATGAAACAGCACTTTAAAACTATGCTTGTCAGCAATCTTGTCCATAACATCCATCAACAACAAATTGTGATCGACAGCCAAATTTGCTTCCTCAAAAACTGGCGCTAATTCAAATTGATTAGGCGCTACTTCATTATGTCTTGTTTTTACAGGGATGCCCAACTTGGTACATTCCTTTTCTAAATCACTCATAAAGCTCAATACTCGGCCTGGTATCACTCCGAAATAATGATCATCTAATTGCTGTCCTTTTGCAGCAGAATTGCCAACCAAAGTTCGACCTGCCAAACTTATATCTGGTCGAGAATTGGCGAGTGCTTTATCAATTAGAAAATACTCTTGCTCCCAACCCAAAGTGGCATTTACTTTTGAAACATTTTTGTCAAAATATTTAGCTACTGCCGTTGCTGCTTCATCAACTGCATGTAGTGCCCTTAACAACGGAGCCTTATTATCTAGAGCTTCACCAGTATATGAAACAAAAATTGTTGGTATACATAAAGTGGTTTCATATATAAAAGCAGGTGATGTTGGGTCCCAAGCAGTATATCCTCTTGCTTCAAAGGTATTTCGTATTCCACCACTAGGAAAACTAGAAGCATCAGGTTCTTGCTGTACCAATTGTCCGCCACCAAACTTTTCTAAGGCACGACCGTCAGGTAGTAAGTCAAAAAATGCATCGTGTTTCTCAGCCGTAGAACCCGTTAATGGTTGAAACCAATGCGTATAATGTGTAGCACCCATTGTTATCGCCCAACCTTTCATTGCCTCGGCAACTTGATCAGCTATTTTTCGATCTATTTTAGAACCAGAGATAATAGCACTCTGAACACTTTCAAGCGCATCTTTAGTTAAAAATTGAAGCATACGTTGCTCATTAAAAACGTTTTGAGCAAACAGCTCTGAACGCCTTCCTTTTTCTTCAATACGTATTCGTTTTCTATTTCTGCTTTCCGCAATTGCCTCAAATCTGATTCTTGACATAGTATTTGGTTCTAAAAACTGGAATGACTAATTAATAATTCAACAAAATTAGCATCAAAAAATAGATTATTCACAATTTACCCTGCTAAAAATAGGGGTATTTAGAAAAATAATAACTTTTGATAAAAATACCCCCTTAAAAACTTCTATAATTCATCAAAAAACATATTTTTGTTTGTCTTTTTTTATTCAAATAATTATAACTTATACATTATGGCTAAGATTAAACTAGAGTACATATGGTTAGATGGGTACTTTCCAACACAAAACTTAAGAAGTAAAACTAAAGTAGAAGAGCACGAAGATTTTAAAGGAACAATTGCTGAATTAGGCAATTGGTCTTTTGACGGGTCTTCTACAAAGCAAGCAGTAGGGGGTTCTTCTGATTGCCTTTTAATACCTGTTGCAATTTATCCTGACCCTTCACGTATAAACGGTTATCTGGTAATGACCGAAGTTATGAATGCTGATGGTACTCCTCACGTTTCAAACGGAAGAGCTACTATTGATGACGATGATAATGATTTCTGGTTTGGTTTTGAGCAAGAGTATTTCATTATGGATACAAAAACACAATTACCTTTAGGTTTCCCTATTGGTGGATACCCTGCACCACAGGGAATGTACTACTGCTCAGTTGGTGGTAAAAACACACACGGTAGAAACTTAGTTGAAGAGCATGCAGATTTATGTATCGATGCTGGTTTGAACTTTGAAGGTATCAATCAAGAAGTTGCATCTGGACAATGGGAATTTCAATTGTTCGCAAAAGGAGCTAAAAAAGCTGGTGATGAGATCTGGATTTCTAGATACTTATTAGACCGTTTAACTGAAAGTTATGGTTACTATATAGATTACCACCCAAAACCATTAGGTAAAGATATGGACTGGAATGGTTCAGGTATGCATGCTAACTTCTCTAACGAGATTTTAAGAACATGTGGAGATAAAGAAGTTTACGCAACTATTTGTGAAGCTTTCCGTCCGTTTGTTAAAGAACATATTGCCGTTTATGGTGAGTTTAATGATCAGCGTTTAACAGGAGATCATGAAACTGCTGCTATTACAGATTTCTCTTGGGGAGTTTCAGATAGAGGAGCTTCAATTCGTATTCCAATTATCGCAGTTGAAAACGGCTGGAAAGGATGGTTAGAAGACAGAAGACCTGCTTCAAACGGTGATCCATATAAGATTGCCGCTAGAATTATAAAAACGGTTAAAACCGCTAAGATATAATTAGATTATATTGTTGTAATAAAAACCTCCTTTGATTTAATATCAAAGGAGGTTTTTTAGTTTTTCAATGCTGGCAAAGGAGAGTTTTTCCAATAATCAGTTTTCAGGGTTCGCCGAGCTACGGGCTGATCAGGACTATCTAGCGGCAATGTCTTAATCATGAGATCATATTCACGAATCTCTTGATAGCCAGATTGAGCTTCTTGCGTAAAAAACTCACGGTATTGGTGCAGGTATTCCCATTTTCTTTCATCTAGCTTATTGCCTAAATTATCTTTTATATTTCCATAAGAATATTTTACATCTGCGACCAGTAAATCTTCTCTTTCTGTAAAAAGACGTTCAAACAAACTATCTAATTCTTCAGAATCTAAATTAGGGCAAACAACAAACGTTCGTTCATCTTCTGCATAATAGAATTGTTTTATGGGCACCGTTTCATTCTCATAAACAATCTTAAAATCACGGTTCTTAATTTTATTCAATTTAGCTGGTGATTTATTCATACGGATTCTAAAAGAATTATCCTCTAGGTTAATTACAAACTTTGATTTGAAAGCTGCTGGTCTTTGAACCAAAATTTTATTATAGAATGAAATGTAATTCAAGAACATGACACCCTTTGTATCTCTAGCATACTCGGTCTGTATTCGATACAGTATTTCATTATTCAAATTTTTAAATCCGTCTGAAAATCGTTCTTTAGCATTGATCGCATGATCTTTCTCATTTGGTTTCAAACGTTTGAATACAGCATAATCTAATTTGTTGATAGCAAAATCTTCAGTATTAATAAATATTTTGGCTTGAGCAGAATACACTTCATTTCTATACGTGCCCTCTATTTCATACACCTGCTGATTTTTATAGACCGACTTGCCTTTCAATTTAAAGCGATGATTCTCAACAAAATCAGACTTCATATTATTAATAAAAGAGAAAGATTCTTCATTATAGTTGCGAATCGCATCATGCATACCTAGTATTATAAACTCATTGCCTCCGTCGTTTTTCATTTTGGCATTTGGCACCACCTTATTGAAACCCTCATAGTCATAGGGCTGCTTTGCAAAAGAGTCAATCTCAAAATCTAAATTTTCATCATAAGATAGCATCTGGTATTCGCTGTAATAACTATTCTTTTTCCCGAAACCTTCATCAGCTACTTTTATAATAGCTTCACTCAAATTAGTATATGTGCCATTTTTTACTTGATAATTACGATAATACCCCACAAGACCAAAGGCCGTTTCCGGGTAATTCTGCGGAATACTATTGACTGCTATTTTGACTATCTGCTTGGCACTTAACCTTTTTATATTTGCAGATACTACAGCTTCACTAAGTTCAAAACCGCCTGGTTTTAGAATTATGATATTACTTTGACCTTCTACTAAATCATCAATCAAAAGCTCTTTACTGATATACCCCAAGCAAGAAACTTCTATGATCTCACCCAAGGTTTTGTATCGAATGGGAATTTTAAACGTACCATCAATATTAGTAATTACGCCCAATGACTTGCCCTTTATTCTGATACTAGCAAAGGCTATAGATTCATTCTGAGTAGAGTCAACCAATTGCCCGAAGATGAAATCTTCTTGCTGTGAAAAGCAGCTGACTGACATCATGAATACCATTAGTAAAAAATACTTCTTCAACATCATGCTGTTTTTCAATTACTATTCTCTTTCAACGGTGTATTCATCCAATACTCTTTGTAATCTTTTGGTTTTGTCATTGGCTGGTCTCCGAATATTGGTTTTCGTTTATCCATAAACAGATTATCTAATGGAGCTCTTGAATCTGGTTTTACCCGTTGTACAAAAAACTCTCTATATTGATCATAGTCTCTCTGGGTCCATTCATTAACTAAATTGCCATCAGTATCTCTCACATTTTTAATTTTGATATCAATTAAATTATCTAAATCTCTAATGTTCTTGACCTGCAGATCAAATAGTTCTTCCACCTCTGTACTTTTTCCTTTTCTAATCAACGTACTCATTTCTCCCCTAGA
>CALLIG010000278.1 GCA_938009735.1 uncultured Flavobacteriaceae bacterium | reverse complement strand
CTGTGTGATTACTTCTTTGAATGAGATCATCTACCATATAGATTAGAGAAGAACCTTGTCGTTCTAAATAAGATGGAAGCAAAGCAAGAACACAGTAGTCGCTTACAGATCCATAGAACCGTTCAAAACAGCTTAGATAACTTTCTTGGTAAATTGATAGGTCAGTAACATGATGAGCACTTATAGAGGCTCCTGTAGTTCCGCTGCTAGTAAAAAGCGCTTGAGCTTTGCTCTTATCAGAAACTATTGTTTTTGATTTGAAAAATTCAATCGGCAGAAAAGGAATTTGATTAACTTCTTTTACGTTGCTCGTAGTCTTTGCTAAATGCAAACAAAATTCTTGATACACCAAATTATGCTGATGTTGAAACCTAAAAACTTCTAGGGCTGCCGTGTCAAAATCAGACTGATTTTGTATATTGAATATGTCAGAAATATTTATGGCTTCCATTCAAAAAGATTCTCAAAATATTCGGGCGCTGCTTAACTGATAGGTGGTTTGAATTATATAGCGCCAAAGCATTTGAACTATTATTTACGATAGTTTTATTAAGACTAGACACAAAAATACGCATACCGCAGGTGTTATAAAACAAAAAAGCCCTCACCGTAAGGAGAGGGCTTTTTTATTACTTGAGTTAGCGTGTATTATTTCACAACCAATTTACGGGTCATGGTTTTTTTATTTTCATTCACCTGTAATACATAAACTCCTGAAACGAGTCTTGAAATATTAAGAGTTTTTGTTTTGATTCTATCGGTAAGTACAATTTCTCCGAAAACATCATAAATGACAATTTCTTTACTGCTATTGGTTTCTGTAGTTATATAAACTACCCCATTTGTAGCAGGATTCGGATAAAGCTTAAAAGTTGACTGCTTAGAATCAGTAGCGACACTTTCTAGCGAATTATCTTGACCATAAGTAACCATTGTAAACAATAGCATTAAGACAAAGTAGCATTTCTTCATAGGTAATTGATTTGGGATCAACGAAATAAAGGTAATGAAAGGGTTTACTTACACATTAAAAATGTTGTGAAATTCGATAAAATGTAGGTAAAAGAAATTTTCGTTGCATTTGGTCGATAAAATGGGCAAATCAACGAATTGTAAATTTTATAAAGAAGATGAATGTAAGACTATCAATTACTTAACAATCAGTTTTCTAGTAGCGACTTTATTGTTCTCATAAACACGTAAAACATATACGCCAGCATCAAGAGTAGACAGATTTAATTCTTTGCCAATAATTTTTGTTTCAAGTACTTGAGTGCCTAAAACATCAAAAATTAAAATCTTTTTTGGTGAATTTTTAGATGTGCTAATATATACCTTACCGTTAGTCACAGGGTTTGGATAAAGTTTAAACCCGTCAATATCTCCTTTGGTTGTGGTGCTTTGACCATAACTAAAAGAAACAAATAAGAATAATGCGATTAAGTAAAGGTGCTTCATGCAGTAATAGCTACAAATTGTATACCACAAATATAATCATATTAAATACCAATTGAAATAGGACTATTGTTAAAGTCAGAAATTTTCGACAAAATGCGCAAATGTGATTATTTACCGCTCTTTTTGTAGCATTCATGGTGCTATTTATAAGTTCAATGTTATCAAATTGTTACCACATTAAATCAACGTTAAGAGTCCATTTGGTAATGGTATTATCTTTACTTTTGGATATATTAATTCTATCATTTGATGAAAAAGAAGGATATTAGAATATTATTAGTTGATGACGAACCAGATATTTTAGAGATTCTGAAGTATAATCTTTCTTCTGAAGGGTATACCGTGTATACCGCTAATAATGGTTTAGAGGGTGTTGCAAAAGCAAAGAAAAAACAACCGCATCTAATTATTTTAGATGTCATGATGCCAGAAATGGATGGTATTGAAGCTTGTGAAATTATAAGAAATTCGAAAGGATTAGAAAACACCATTATTACTTTTTTAACGGCACGTGGTGAAGATTACTCTCAAGTGGCGGGCTTTGATGCAGGAGCAGATGATTATATAACCAAACCAATAAAACCAAAGGTTTTAGTTAGTAAGATAAAAGGATTGTTGCGTAGGCTGAAGGAAAATGAATCAGGTAATGAAGATATAGTTACGGTTGGTAATATTGTTATAAACCGTGAGGAATACAAGATTGTAAATAATGGAGTTGAATTAGTGTTACCAAGAAAGGAATTTGAACTACTTTCCTTGTTGACTTCTAAACCAAACAAGGTCTTTAAAAGAGATGTTATTTTAGATCGTGTTTGGGGTAACGAAGTTGTAGTTGGTGGTAGAACCATCGATGTTCATATTAGAAAACTTCGAGAAAAAATAGGTGAGGAGCACTTTAAAACAATAAAAGGGGTCGGTTATAAATTTGTTTTATAAATCTTAATTTTCTCTTTTTTAGTTTACCGTTGTTTTTTGACTAAAAACAGGATATTTGTGCGAACCTGATACCATAATTGAAATTCGCTTTAATACTTTTAAATGGCTACTCGATTAAAGAGATCATATAAATTTGCTTTTAGCACGGCTATCCTCATTGTTGTGTTACTTACCTTACTACTTGGCTTTTTCATGTGGTACAAGAATGTACTAGACTGGTTCTTCATTATAGCATTTGCACTAATTTCTTTTGGTATAACATTTTTCATTGTTCAGCAACGTATTGAAAAGTTTATTTATGGTAGAATTAAAAGAATCTACGATGATGTTTCACTTTTAGAATCGAGTTCGTTATCGTCTAGAACAATTACTACTGATATGACGACTTTAACACAAGAAATCGAAAAATTCGCGCAAGACAAAAAAATTGAAATAGATACACTTAAGATACGAGAAGAGTACCGAAAAGATTTTTTGGGTAACGTTTCGCATGAATTAAAAACACCTCTCTTTACTGTACAAGGCTATATTGAAACACTTCTCGATGGAGCAATTGAGGATGATGCGGTTCGAAAAAAATATTTAACAAGGGCAAGTAAGGGAGTAGAACGCCTAACATATATAGTGAAAGATCTTGATCTTATTACAAAACTAGAAGCAGGTGAATTGAATGTTGAATGGGAAGTTTTTGACATTATTGAACTTATAAGAACCAGTTTTGAACTTATAGAAATAAAGGCTGTGAAAAAGAAAATATCGCTAACCTTTGATATGGACTATAATACACCAGTTTATGTTCATGCTGATGCTGAAAAAATTCGACAGGTCATATCAAATTTACTAGTCAATTCTATAAAATATGGTCATGAGAAAGGTACTACTGAGGTAAGTGTCGAAAACTTGATTCACAATAAGGTAATTATAAGAGTTACTGATAATGGTGAAGGTATTTCTGAGCAACATATTCCGAGACTTTTTGAACGTTTTTATCGTGTTGACCAGAGTAGAAATCGAAATGAAGGAGGCTCAGGTCTAGGCCTTGCTATTGTAAAACACATTATTGAGGCTCACGAAGAAAGAATTTATGTTGAAAGTGTGGAAGCTGTTGGTTCTGAATTCTCTTTCACACTTGAAAAAGCAGAGGTTGAAAAGAATTAGCACAAATTTATTTTAGGTTCAATAGTGCAGTATACACAGTAGATTCCAATCGATAACATGCCAAGATTTCACTAGCTTTGCAAATCATTAAATTTTGGTTGAAGTGGGGAGTAAAAATAAACTCAAACGATTTAAAGAGAACGAAACATTCAAAAATGTTATCCAGCCAGAGCGAAGGTCTCTAGAAGACGGCTCATTAGTTCTAAAAGGGAACTGGTCAAAGCATTTTAATAACGATAACCCTATAGTTTTGGAACTTGGATGTGGCAAAGGCGAATATACCGTTGGTTTGGCAAAGCAATATCCTGAGAAGAATTTTATAGGAATTGATATTAAAGGAGCCCGATTTTGGCGTGGTGCTAAAACTGCAATAGAAGACAATTTAGAAAATGTTGCTTTTTTAAGAACTCAAATCGAATTGGTTGACACACTTTTTGAAGAAAATGAAGTGTCAGAAATTTGGATAACTTTCCCAGATCCGCAGATCAAATACAAACGTACAAAGCATCGTATGACCAATAAGAGTTTTCTTGATAAGTATAAGAAAATTTTAAATCCGCAGGGAGTAGTGAATTTAAAAACTGATAGTGAATTCATGCACGGCTATACTCTAGGATTACTTCACGGTTTAGATTTGGAAGTGATTTATGCTAATCATGACGTTTATAAAAATGAAGGAAGCCCTGAAGAGGTTTTAAAAATTCAAACTTTCTACGAAAATCAGTACCTTCAAAAAGGGAAACCAATTACCTATATTCAATTTAGGGTTAACTGATTTTATGCAACAGCTTGGTATTTTATTTTTATTCACTTTTGGTGCTGCTTTTTTGGCGACTTTGCCACCTGGCTTGCTGAATATGAATGCGGCCAAAACAAGTGTTGAAAAAGGCAAATCAAACGGAATTATTTTCGGATTGGGCGTTACATTAACGGTAATGCTTCAAGCATATTTAGCTGTTCGAATAGCAAAATATCTTTCTAGAAATGATGATGTAATAGAAATACTAATGCAGGTTGCCTTAGTTGTATTTGGCATTTTAGCCATTTATTTTTTCGTTAAAGGTAAAAAGCAACATAATCAAGAAACACCTTTTAAACCTAGTAAAAAGCGAAGTAGTTTTACAAAAGGTGCTCTTTTGGCTTCAATAAATTTACTTTCAATACCATATTATAGTGGCATGAATACCTTATTTCATAAACAGGGTTTTATGAATTATAAATTAATTGATGAGGTTATTTTTATTTTGGCGGCGGGCATAGGTACTTTTTTGGTAATGTATTTGTATGCTTTTTACTTTAATAAAATGGAACATAAGACGAAGAGCTTTTCAAAAAAAAGCAACTTTATTTTGAGTGGATTAATGGTCTTACTTTTTCTAATTACAGCTGTAAGATTATTTAATCAAGGTTAACAATATAACTATGAAACCTGAAAACCAGAATTTCTTTCAAAAAGTGTATGTTGTTGCTAAGCAAATTCCATTTGGCAGGGTTACTTCATATGGTGCAATAGCCAAATATTTAGGAGCAGCACGTAGTGCTCGAATGGTTGGTTGGGCAATGAACGCATCTCATAATATGGAAGAAATTCCAGCCCATAGAGTTGTTAATAAGGCAGGACTTTTGACGGGTAAACATCATTTTGGTGGCACAAATCTAATGCAGCAACTGTTAGAAAATGAAGGAGTTAAGGTGATAGATAATCAAATACAAGATTTAGAAAAACTGTTTTGGGATCCGTTTTTAGAGCTAGATCATGAATAAGTAATTAATTGAAAGTCAAAGTAAAACGCGTGTTTTCTCTTGAAATTACGCTCATGCTTCCCCCATGTAAATGCATAATTTGTTTTGATAAACTTAAGCCAATTCCTGTGCCTGTATTTTTAGTGGTGAAAAATGGAACAAAGATTTCTTCAATTAGCTCTGGTGGAATTCCAGGGCCATTATCCCAGACACTAATATATTTTTTATTATCCCTTGAAATTCCAGCCATGATTTTAATAGCTCCTCCTTCTTGATCATCTAATGATTGAAATGCGTTTTTAGTTAGATTAATTAGAATTTGAGAGATTTGCTTTTCATCAATAAAAAGTTCTAAATCATTAGGCTTGATGTCAATGTCAAAGGAAATATGATGATTCTGATTTTCCTGACTCATCAAAATTTTAATTTTATCTAACAATTTAGTTGCAGAGACTAAAGATTTATCTGGTTTAGGTAGGCTAAGAAAGCTGCGATATGATTGAACAAATTCCATTAAATCGCCGCCTTGCTCTTTAATCACCTCTAGCCCTTTTGCCGTGTTTTTAATGTGGTCTTCTGTGAATTCTTCTAACGGAATTAATCCTTTGTTGGTTTGATAATATTTTAAAACAGATTCTGAAATAGAAGTTATCGGGGTGATCGTATTCATGATTTCATGGGTAAGCACACGAATTAGACGTACCCATGAATCAGTTTCTTTTTCATCTAATTCTTGATGAATATCTTGAGCTACGACCAATATGAGTTCTTCATTGTTCATAGTCGTAGTTGTAGATTTTAAAGCAATTTGCTGCTTTTCGCGCTCATTAGTTAGTTGAATTAACTTTCGTTCAAAAGGTTTTAATTCTGCAAATAAGGCATACAGTTTAGCATCAACTTGCGATAATTGTTTGATGTGATTTAAAGGGGTGTAATCAAATAGCTCTTCGATTTTTCGGTTAGCGAAAAGTATATGACCTTTTTTATTAAAAGTAAGAATACCAATATCGGCTTGTTTGATGATTTCTTGATAATACTGTTCTTGTGCTTGCTTTTTTAAATGAATATCTTGAATCATCGCATTGAGCATATTCAGGCTATGATTTAATTCTTCAAGAGATTTTACACTTAATTTTTCAGGAAACCGAAGTGTAAAATCTTCATTTTTAATCGCATCAAAAAAGTATGCTATTTTTCTATTAGTTTGGTTGATATATTGAATTAGAAAATAGGTTTGAAGGACAAGTATTATTAATAAGAATCCCGACAAAATATAGCTTTCTTGAAAATAAAAAAAAGCCATACCAATTGCAGTAATCGAAAGGAGAATAATTCGAAATATTAACTGCCAATAAATACTTTTACTTACCATATTTTAGTTTCTTGCCCTTGGTTTTACTTATTAGTTTTTTTCTTTATTTTATTATAGAGAGTTTGTCTAGAAATTCCTAATTGTTCCGCCGCGGCACTATAGTTGCCATCATTTTTGTTAAGTGCATTAGTTATCATCAAAAGTTCCATTTCTTCTAAGGTATCTGGTCCAGAAGCTATAGATACTAGAGAATTCGCATGTAATAAAAAATCCGTTGGTTTAAGTACATTTCCTTCAGAAAGTATCACGGTCCGTTCAATAGTATGAAGTAACTCACGAATATTGCCTGGCCATTGATAGCTCTTTAGTCTTTCTTGTGCCGCTTGATTGATTCGTAACCCTAGTTTCCCGTATTTTTTGGCAAATTTATTAAGGTAAAAATCTGCTAAAATTAGCACATCATCCTCTCTTTCTCTTAAGGCTGGTACTTCTACTCTAATGGTGTTAATACGATATAAGAGATCTTCTCTGAATAGTCCGTCAGCTACCATTTGATCTAAATTACAATTAGTGGCACATACCAAACGAATATCTACAGATATCGGTTTGTTAGAGCCAACACGAACTATTACTTTGTTTTGAATAGCTGATAATAGTTTTGCTTGAGTTTGTAGTGACAGGTTACCTATTTCATCTAAAAATAGAGTTCCTCCACTAGCTGCTTCAAATTTCCCCGCACGATCTTCTTTGGCATCTGTAAAAGAGCCTTTGGTGTGTCCGAAAAGTTCACTTTCAAATAGTGACTCCGAAATTGAACCCATATCGACGCCTATAAAAACTTCTGTATTGCGTGTAGATAGTTTGTGAAGTTCCCTAGCGATTAATTCTTTTCCTGTGCCGTTTTCGCCAGTTACCAAAACATTTACATCCGTTTTGGCTACCTTCTCTACAAGGTTTAATACCGTTGTTAGCGCTTTAGAATTTCCAATAATGTAATTTTTGTTTTCATTGATTACCTGTCGTAGTTGACTCTCTTTCTGTTTAAGTTGGCTAAGTTCTTTTTTTGATTTTCGAAGTTCATAAGCAGATTTGACAGTTGCCAATAGCTTATCATTATTCCAGGGTTTTAAAATAAAATCGGAAGCACCTTCCTTTAAGGCCTTAACAGCTAGATCTACCGCCCCATAAGCAGTCATCATAATAACCGAGATTTGCGGTGCTTTCTTTTTGATTTCTCTAAGCCAATAGAGTCCTTCATTTCCAGTATTTACTCCCGCAGAAAAATTCATATCTAACAAAACTATATCACAGTTTTTTAGCTCTCGATAAGAAGAAATCTGATTCGGGTTCGAAAATGTAGTGACACTACTATATTCAAATTGCAGTAATATTTCTAAAGCGCTTAAAACACTTTTGTTATCATCTATAACTAAAATTTTTGCATCTAACATATTACAATATACTTAGTATCCTTTAGGTTAAAACTACGATTTGAATTGTACATTTTTTAATAAGTGTAAAAATATTGGACAATACATGTCAAACTATTTTACAATATTTTTGAAATACCATTGGTAAAATAACTGTAAATCGCTGATTTTCAGCAATTATACATTTATGGCATATATATAGAGTACCAATTGGCATACCAATATGAATATGAACAAGTACTTTAAAATAGTTGCCTTATTGTTTTTACTAGCCAGTACTCAAATATCGGCTCAGGAAAAATGGACATTAAATGATTGTGTAGCATATGCTTTAGATCACAATCTGCAACTAAATGATTTTAAATATACCGAACAATCTGGTCGTGAAACCTATCGACAATCTATTAGAGACTTGTTGCCTTCCATAGAAGCTTCTTCAAATTATGCCATAAATTTTGGACGAAGTACTGACCCTTTTACAAATGATGTTGTTACTACAGATTTTTTCTCCAATAGTTATAATATCAATTCTAGAGTTGATCTTTTTCAAGGTTTTCAAAAGCTTAATAGTATTAAGGCATCTAAATTTTTATACAAAGCTTCATTAGAGGAAACTACACATCAAAAATATCTTTTGGCATTTCGTGTAATGTCTGCTTTTTACGATATTCAATTTTTCGAAGGATTACTGGTTATTTCAAAAGAGCAGGAAGCAGTTTCTCAAACGAACTATAACCTAGTTAAAAAACAAATTGAATTAGGTTTGAAAGCAGGTGCCGATTTATTTGAGGCGGAGTCTTTATTATTTACAGATAAATTAAGTGTTACTCAAAGCCAAAACCAACTGAATGCTGCGAAACTTAGTTTAATACAAGAGATGAATTTAGAGAATGTTACAGATATTTCCATTCGTGTTAATTTGTCAGAAACCATATTAGATGGAGAGTCAATAAACAAATCAGATTCGATATTTAATAACGCCCGAACTTTTATTCCCTTAATCAAAGCACAAGAACTTAGAACGAAAGCAGCCAAAAAACAAGTGGCAATTGCTAAAGGTGGATTATACCCTTCATTGAGTTTGTTTGGTGGTATTGGAACAGGGTTTTTTGAAACCACTAGAGATTCATTGGGTACGACTATACCTTTTCGTGATCAGTTTCGAGATAATACTTTTCAGTTTGTTGGTTTGTCGTTAACTGTTCCTATAAGTAATGGATGGTCTGGTAGATCAAGAGTAAAACAACAAAAAATCGCGTATAAAAGGGCGCAGAATAGTTTAGATATTCAAGCACAAGAGTTACAACAGACCATTCAACAATTGGTTCAAGAAAATCAAGCCTTACAGGTAGAATTTGGACAAAGCACAAAAAAAATGGATGCTCAAAACATAGCATTTACTATTGCGCAAAAACGATATGAAAACGGAATGATCAATGCTTTAGAATTGTTCACGGCTAAAAACTTATTTGCCAACGCTCAAAACGAAAATCTTCAAGTTAGATTACGATCAGAAATAAATAAAAGCACTTTAGATTTTTACAAAGGAGTACACATATTTAACATTAACTAGATAGAATTGAATATAAGATGGATATAAAAATTGAAAAGAAAAAAGGATTACGCCCCAAGCACTACGGCTATATTGCGTTAGGTCTGTTCGTCCTTTTTGTAGGGTATCAGTTAATTTTTGCAAGCTCTGTTTCAACATTTAGAACTGAAAAAGACAAACTTTCTATTGCTGAAGTTTCCCAGGGTAAATTTGATGATTACATCACTATAAATGGTAATGTAGCACCAATTGCTACTATTTATATGGATGCTTATGAAGGTGGTCGTGTAACTGAAAAATTAATTGAAGAAGGTGCTACGGTCAAAAAAGGAGACATTATTTTAAAGCTTGAAAATATCAATTTATACGAGCAAATTTTAAATAGCGAAAGCGGTTTGGCGCTAAAGCAAAACGACTTACGATCGACAAAATTGGCTTTTGATTCTCGCCAGGTCGAAGGCAGAAGATCGTTGGCCACCGCCAGTACTGAATTACAAAGATTAAAAAGAAATTTTGAGCAGAACCAGTCTTTATTCGAGGAAGAATTGATTTCGAAGGAAGCGTATCAGTTATCAAAAGAGAACTACGAACTATCTCAAAAGCAATATGAAATCGTAAAAGTGCAAACAGAGAATGATACTGAAGTGAGAGAAAATTCTTTGCCAGTTTTAGAAAGTGATTTGAATCGAATGCAAAAAACTTTAGGTATGGTCTACCAGCGTTTAGATCACCTTAACGTTAGAGCTCCTGCAGATGGGCAGTTAGGTTTCTTAGATGCCGAAATCGGTCAAAGTCTCACAAAAGGCCAGCGAATAGGTCAAATTAATGTTTTGACAGACTATAAAATAGAAGCAACTATCGACGAGCACTATATTGATCGAGTAAAGCGCGATTTAGTTGCTATCTTAGAAAGAAATGGAAAGGAGTACCCTTTACGTCTGCGTAAAGTTTACCCCGAAGTCCGAAACGGAAAGTTTAAAGTGGATCTTGTTTTTACAGGTGATAAGCCAGAAACGATTCGAACCGGTCAGAGCTATAACATTAAGTTACAATTGGGCGAGTCGTCTGAAGCACGTTTACTTCCAAAAGGTAGTTTCTTTCAAAGTACAGGTGGTCAATGGATTTTTGTTGTTAGCCCAAATGGAGATGAAGCAATCAAACGACCCATCCGAATAGGAAAACAAAATTCAAGATATTACGAAGTGCTAGAAGGTTTAGATGCAGGGGAAAAAGTAATTACAAGTAACTATGATAATTTTGGAGAAGCCGAGAAAATAGTACTGAAATAATAATAACAAAAACTGTCACATCAAGCATAGTGATGATGTCTTTATATTAATACGCAAACAATCAAAAAATGATTACAATCGAAAATTTAAAAAAGAGCTTTAAAACTGAGGAAGTGGAAACCTTGGCATTAAACAATGTAAACCTAAAAGTAGAAGATGGCGAGTTTGTAGCCATTATGGGACCTTCGGGATGTGGTAAATCTACCTTATTGAACATCATAGGTATGCTTGATAACCCAACCGATGGCAGTTACAATTTTGCAGGTAATGAAGTTGGCGGACTCAAAGAAAGTCAACGAACGCAGTTACGAAAGGGTAATTTGGGCTTCGTCTTTCAGAGTTTTAATCTTATTGATGAACTTACGGTTTATGAAAATGTAGAGCTTCCATTGATCTATTTAAAGATGGGAAAAGCAGAGCGCAAAGAAAAAGTAATGAAGGTTTTAGAGCGTATGAAAATTGCGCATAGAGAAAAACACTTTCCGCAACAATTGTCAGGTGGACAGCAACAACGTGTGGCTATTTCAAGAGCTGTTGTTACCAATCCGAAATTGATTTTGGCAGATGAGCCTACTGGAAATCTAGATTCTAAAAACGGAATTGAGGTAATGAACCTGCTTACAGAGCTGAATCAAGAAGGCACCACCATTGTAATGGTTACACACTCTGATCGTGATTCGCATTATGCACATAGAGTCGTGAATTTGTTTGATGGTCAAGTAGTAACTGAAAGTCAAAATAGAGCTATAGGAGCCATGATATAGCCTTAAGTAAAGAGGAGTTTATTCATCAATTCAAATCAAAAGAATCCTTTAATCACGGATGCTAAGTAGAAATTAGATCAAAAATAATCATCAATCATGTTTAAAAATTATTTAAAAATCGCATGGAGAAACCTTGTTAAAAACAAAGGCTATACCATTATAAATGTTGGGGGTTTAGCCTTAGGTATGGCGGTTACGCTTATCATTGGGTTGTGGGTTCAAGATGAAGTTAATTACAATGGCTACTTTAAATCTAAAGACAAAATAGCACAGGTATTTCAATCACAAACTTTTAATAATGAAACGGGTACAGGGCCAGCAATTCCTCGACCATTAGAGAAGGCATTGCGCGATGGCTATGGTGATAATTTTAAGCACCTGATTATGGTTACTTGGACTAATGATCGTTATTTAAAGTATAAGGAAACTAACCTTTCTCGTTCGGGAAATTATGCCCAAAGACAAGCCCCTGAACTTTTTGATTTGCAGATTATTAAAGGAGAAAAAGATGGACTTAGAGAAGTTAATTCCATTATGCTCTCTGAATCTACTGCTAAAGCGCTTTTTGGCGAAGAAGATCCCATTGGAAAGACTGTAAAGGTTAGTAATCAGCACGATTTAATGGTTAGTAGTGTTTACAAAGACATTCCTGTAAATAACTCTTTTAGCGATACAGAATATTTAATACCATGGGAACAATATTTAGCCTCAACGGAATGGGCTAGAAACGCCGAAGATCAATGGGGTAATAACTCCTTTCAAATGTTCGTTCAACTGAATGACAACGCGAGTTTAGAAAGTGTAAACCAAGCTATACATGATGTAAAAAAGAATTTAAACGAAGATACTGCCGAATTTAATCCGCAAATTTTTCTTTTTCCTATGAAGGATTGGTATTTGCAGAGCAATTTTGAAAATGGGAAACAACAAGGTGGCCGCATTAAATATGTTTGGTTATTTGGAATTATTGGTGTCTTTGTTTTGTTATTGGCCTGTATAAATTTCATGAATTTAAGTACCGCCCGATCTGAAAAACGAGGAAAAGAAGTTGGTATACGAAAGTCGATTGGTTCGCAAAGAGGACAACTCATTTATCAGTTTTTAAGTGAATCTTTCCTGGTAGTTGTATTCGCGTTTATCATTGCCTTACTTATAGTTTTATTATCCTTAAATGGATTTAATGAGCTGTCAAGAAAGGAAATTACTTTTCCATGGGATAATGGGCTGTTTTGGCTGATTTCATTCGGTTTTATTTTATTCACATCTCTTCTAGCAGGAAGCTATCCTGCACTTTACCTATCCTCTTTTAAACCTGTCGATGTTTTAAAAGGCACATTCAAAGTTGGTAAATATGCAGGTTTACCAAGAAGGATTTTAGTTGTAATTCAATTTACTGTATCGGTTGCTTTTATAATAGGTACGGTCATAGTAATGCAGCAAATCAATCATGCTAAGAATCGACCGGTGGGCTATGATAAGGAGGGGATAATTCAAGTGCCTACTTTTAGTGAAGACTTTTTTGACAAATATGATTTAATGCGAACTGAATTTTTAAATTCTGGTGCAGTAAATGCCATGTCATCTTCCAGTAGTCCTACGACGCGGATTTGGTCAAATAGAGGTGGTTTTACTTGGGAAGGAAAGCCCGATGGTTTTCAAGAAGATTTAGCGTGGACAGAAGTTTCGCCAGAATATGCAACATCATTAGGCCTAAAAATTGTTGAGGGAAGAGATTTTTCTAGAGATTTTGCCTCTGACTCTTTAGGAGTTCTCATCAACGAAACCGCCAAGGCGTATTTAGGTATGTCGAATCCTATAGGAAAATTTCTGAAAGATTCAGATCCAGATCCAGAAGACCCTAATCCATCTTTAAAAATAATTGGTGTTGTTCAAGATATGATTACCCAATCTCCATATGAACCGGTAAAACAAGGAGTTTATGTTTATGATCGATCTAATAATGCTAGCTATTACAATCTCAGATTGAACCCTAAGAAAAGTGCAACAGACAATATTGCAACAATTGAACGCGTGTTTAAAGAACACTTTCCAGATATTCCATTTGAATATGATTTTATTGATGCGGAATATGGAGAAAAATTTGCTTCTGAGGAGCGTATAGGAACTCTTTCGGGTATTTTCACGGCGCTTGCCATTTTGATAAGTTGCCTTGGATTATTCGGATTAACCTCTTTTGTAGCCGAACAAAGAACCAAAGAAATAGGAGTGCGTAAAGTATTAGGTGCTTCAGTTTTTAATGTTTGGAA
>CALLIG010000277.1 GCA_938009735.1 uncultured Flavobacteriaceae bacterium | reverse complement strand
TACATTTTTATTGTTCACTTTATGTTAATAAAACACCCTTCCAATACAGATAATTTAGATGTACATTTGTAAATTGACTAGCACAATAAGTTATGGCTGTGAATAAAAATCAGGAGATTGTAAAGAATGTTTTCACTACTTTTTTAGAGGAAAACGGTCACCGCAAAACACCTGAACGTTATGCTATACTTCAAGAAATTTATGATAGTGATGAGCATTTTGATATAGAATCACTTTATATCAATATGAAGAACAAGAATTATCGTGTTAGTCGGGCAACATTATATAACACCATAGAACTTTTAATGGATTGCAAGTTGGTTCGAAAGCATCAATTTGGAAAAAATCAAGCACAGTACGAGAAATCATATTTCGATCGTCAGCACGACCATGTGATATTGACGGATACAGGTGAGGTGATGGAGTTTTGCGACCCCAGAATTCAATCTATTAAGAAAACTATCGAGGAGGTTTTTGATATAACAATCAACAACCACTCTCTCTATTTTTACGGAACAAAAAACATGCCTGCTGAAGAAGCAAGCAAAGATGAAAACACAACTAATTAACCAATAGTATTAATGGCAGTAGATTTATTGTTAGGCCTTCAATGGGGCGACGAAGGAAAAGGAAAAATTGTTGATGTATTAACCAAAGATTATGATATAATCGCTAGGTTTCAAGGAGGGCCAAATGCTGGTCACACCCTAGAGTTTGATGGCATCAAACATGTTCTTCATACAATTCCGTCTGGCATATTCCACAAAAACGCAATGAATGTTGTGGGTAATGGCGTGGTTATAGACCCTGTTATTTTCAAAAAAGAGTTAGATGCTCTTGAAAAATTTAATCTTGATATAAATGCTATTCTTTTAATTTCTAGGAAAGCACATTTAATACTTCCAACACATCGCTTATTAGATGCAGCTTCTGAAGCATCTAAAGGAAAAGCCAAAATTGGTTCTACCTTAAAAGGAATTGGTCCAACTTATATGGACAAGACAGGTAGAAACGGGATGCGCATTGGTGATCTGGAATTAGATAATTGGCAAGATAAGTACAGAGCTTTGGCAGATAAGCATGAAGCTATGATTGATTTCTACGATGTAGATATTCAATATGACTTAAAAGATTTAGAGACTCAATTTTTTGCTGCTGTTGAAGAATTGAAGCAACTTACTTTTATCGATAGTGAAGAATATTTGTATCAAGCCCAAAAGCAAGGAAAGAAAATTTTAGCTGAAGGTGCTCAAGGTTCTTTATTAGATATTGATTTCGGAACCTATCCATTTGTAACTTCATCAAATACCACAGCTGCTGGCGCTTGTACTGGCCTTGGTGTTGCTCCAAATCAAATAGGTGAAGTAAAAGGTATTTTCAAGGCGTATGCTACTCGTGTTGGTAGTGGTCCTTTCCCAACCGAGCTTTTTGACATTGACGGTGAAACTATGGGGCGAGTTGGTAACGAATTCGGTGCTACGACTGGTAGACCCAGAAGATGTGGCTGGTTAGATCTTGTTGCTTTAAAATATGCTGTTCAAATTAACGGTGTTACCGAATTGAACATGATGAAAGGTGATGTTTTAAGTGGGTTTAAAAAATTAAAAGTATGTACTGCGTATAAATACAAAGGCGAAACTATTACGCATTTGCCTTATAATATTGAAGCAGAAAATGTAACCCCTATATATTCTGAAATGAGTGGTTGGGCTGAAGACTTGACGAAGATGTCATCTCCGACGCAGTTTCCAAAAGCTTTAAATGACTATATTGACTTCTTAGAAAAAGAACTTGAAGTGCCGATCAAAATAGTTTCTGTTGGTCCTGATCGTACTCAAACGATTCATAGATAGAAAATATGGCGAAACAGTTTAGCGAAACGGCACATATTGATTCGGTTAAAAACGGAATTAAAAAATGCTTTGCTGAACTTGATACTTTCACTAATGAAGATATCGATGCCGCTGTAGAACTAATAACGATTAAGACTTTAAAAAAAGGAGAACATTTACTTCGAGAAGGAGAAGTGTCTGCTAAAAGTTATTCTATTGTTAGTGGCTGTGTTCGACAGTATTATTTGGTAAATGGAGAGGAGAAAACAACTTTTTTCTATACCGAAGGACAATCCATTTTCTCTCCGAATAGCAATACTGAAAGAATACCTGTCAAATACTACTTGTCGTGTGTGGAATACACTACCCTATCTGTAATTTCTCTTGAGAATCAAAAGGAAATGTATAGTCGATTTCCTGTTTTAGAATCGATGAGCCGACTTTCATTACAAGAAGAATTACACAATTATCAAGAAATGTTAGCGACTTATATAACTACAAGTCCTGAAGAACGTTACTTGAACTTATTAAAGTTTAGACCTGAACTACTTAATAGAGTTCCACAATATCAATTAGCTAGTTATTTAGGAGTTACACCAGAATCTTTAAGCCGTATTAGAAAACGCATACTGCTTAAATAATAGTTAAATAGTATTCTTATATATTTATAATTGTATAATTTCTTACCCAAAGTCAATGTATAGAATTAAGGTGAAACCTAATTTTGTAATTTGATATCCTATTAACACATGAAAGCAATTACTAGAACAACCTACGGAGGCCCAGAAGTTTTACAACTAAAGGAGATTCCTAAACCTATTCCTAAAGAAAACGAATTACTCATTCGAGTTCATGCAACCACAATCAATCGAACAGACTGTGGGATTTTAACAGGGAAACCCTATATAATAAGAGCATTCACGGGGCTAACAAAACCTAGAGATCTAATTCCAGGTACTGATTTCGCTGGACAAGTTGAGAGTGTCGGTAAAAATGTAAAATCGTTTAAGCTAGGTGATCGTGTTTGGGGCTTACATGATGAAGGCTTAGCTTCTCAGGCTGAATACATGACGATAAGAGCAGACAAGGCGGTTACTCGTATTCCAGAAAAAGTATCTTATGAAGAAGCTGTTGTTTGTGCAGAAGGTGCACATTATGCCTATAACTTTCTAAACAAATTTAAGATTGATAATAATTCTAAGGTTTTAGTTAATGGAGCGACAGGGGCAATTGGTTCTGCTTCAGTACAGCTTTTAAAATATTATGGAGCTACAGTTACAGCTGTAGGCAACACTAAAAACATCGAACTAATAAAGTCGTTGGGTGCTGACAAGGTTTACGATTACCAGAAAGAAGATTTCACCCAAGATACTGAACGTTACCATTTTGTTTTAGATGCCGTTGGCAAAAGTACATTTTCAAAATGCAAACACTTATTACTACCAAAAGGCATTTATGTTTCCTCGGAATTAGGGCCAAATGCGCAAAACCTATACCTCCCATTAATCACAAAATTAAAAGGTGGAAAGCGGGTTGTTTTTCCTTTGCCAATTAATTGTAAGCGAAGTATTATATTCTTGACAGAACTCTTAGAAACTGGAAAATTCAAAGGTGTAGTTGATAAGGTATATCAACCAGAACAAATTATGGAAGCTTACAATTATGTTCTTTCAGGACAGAAAACAGGAAATGTTATACTATCGATGTCCTAAATCAATTGTTATAAACGTCATAAGATAAATACCAAGATATTTTAAAATTTAATATCTTGTAACCATCTAAAAATCAAAAACATGAGTTGGAAAAATCTATTTGACGCCGAAGAAACTAAAGAAACTATTGACCGTATTAATTCATTGACACCTGAAACTAATGCACAATGGGGTAAAATGAATGTATCGCAAATGATGGCACATTGCAATGTCGCCTATGAATTAGTATATACTGACAAACACCCCAAACCAAAAGGTTTTTCAAAATTTATGATCAAGCTATTTGCTAAAAATGTAGTTGTTGGACCGAAGCCATATAAGAAGAATAATCGAACAGCTCCTATGTTTGTTATATCAGATCAACGTGAATTTGAAGTAGAAAAAAATAGATTAATCGAACATTTAAATAAGACCCAAAAACTAGGTGCTGAACATTTCAACGGAAAAGAAAACCATGCCTTTGGAAACATGTCTACACAAGAATGGAATACTATGTTTTCAAAACATTTAGATCATCACTTGACTCAATTTGGCGCATAAATCAAAAGCTTAGATACAACTAATGATACAATTACTTAACCATAAAGATTATGAAGTTACACGAAAGATTCGAGCCATCTTTCAAGTATCTTATGCTGTAGAGGCAGATATATTAAAGGCAATAGAGTTTCCTCCATTAAAACGAAACCTATCTGAGTTTTTAAAATGCGAAACAGATTTTTATAGTTTTAGTATGGAAGGCTTAATGGCAGCAGTCATTGAAATTAAAAACAATATAGAAGCCATTCACATTCAAAGTTTAGTAGTTGACCCCTATTTCTTTCGTCAAGGTATCGCTCAAAAATTAATGAAGTACGTTTTAGAAAAATATCAAACATCTTTATTTACGGTAGAAACAGGGGTTTTAAATATTCCTGCCATACAACTTTATACAAAATTAGGCTTTGTTGAAACACAACAATGGGATACAGATCACGGCGTTAGAAAAGTTAGATTTGAAAAGCACATTTAAACGAGTGTGTTCGTGCACAGTTTGATTTTTTTGGTTAAATTGTGGCATGATAAAAACAACTATCAACAGAGTTATTTGTATAATCAGTCTTCTTTTTTTTATTTCATGTGCAGAATCTGAAAATATTGAACTTAGTTTAAACCCCCTATTTTCTGACCACATGGTACTTCAGCAAAAAGGGGATGTTGCGGTTTGGGGAGCAGCTAATCCAATGGAAAAAATTTCCGTTTCGGGTAGCTGGGGTGAAGAAATTACTGGTACTGCAAATGCCTCAGGAAAATGGCAGTTAAAATTACCAACTCCAAAAGCTGGAGGTCCATTTCAAGTAATTATTGCGGCAGAAAATCAAACCATAACATTAAAAGATGTTTTGATTGGAGAAGTATGGCTAGCTTCAGGACAATCTAATATGGAAATGCCTCTAGAAGGATTTCTACCCAAAGAACCGGTTAATAATTATAAAGAGGAAGTTTCTAATGCGAACTATGATCAAATTCGATATTTTAATGTTACAAGAGCAATTGAGGCTTCACCTGTTGATACTTCGATAGGGCAATGGAATGTTACTAATTCAGACAACGCAAATAAATTTAGTGCAACTGGATATTTTTTTGCCAGAAGGTTACATAAAGAACTTGGCGTTCCGGTTGGTATAATTACCAGCACATGGGGAGGTACTCCTATTGAATCTTGGATGAGTAAAGAAAAAATCAAAAGCTTAGCGGAATTTCCGAAGGTTTTAGAAACGCTAAAGGAAGAAAATATTTCAGTTTTTACAGATTGGTACGCGAAATTCAATGCTAAGAATACACCTGCTACACTCGAAGATTGGACTACTATTGATCTTGAGGACGCTGTTTTTTCATCACCTGACTTTGATGACTCAAAATGGACAACCGCGGAGACTGCTGCCATGGTTGAAGATTTACCCATTGTACTTGCTGATGGCGTTTATTGGTTCAGAAAGTCTATCATGATAAATGATATTTCTTCTGATTATACTATTAACATCGCTGACGGTATCGACGACATGGATGACTTTTTTGTCAACGGGGAGAAAGTAGGAAGCACCATTGGGTATAATACTCCGAGAGAGTATACCATTCCAAAAGCAGTTCTTACCAAAGGTGAAAATAGTTTCGCTTTTAGAGTAGTAGATACGGGTGGCGGTGGCGGATTTATGAGTGAATTAAATCTTGTTAATACTACATCTGCAGAAAAAACAAATATTTCAAAAAATTGGCAATTCAGACAAACTGCCGGAATTAAAGGTTCTAAATTATTACTATTCAATAAAAATCAAGTAGCGCTTGAAAACCCACCAGCAGGTATTGAGTCCTATAGTTTGAACTCACATACGCCAACTGTGCTGTATAACGGAATGATCAATCCGATAATTCCATATAACATTAAAGGCGCTATTTGGTATCAAGGTGAAAGTAATGTCGGTAGAGCAGAACAATACCTTAAACTTTTTCCAGGGATGATTGAAGACTGGAGAGAACGCTGGAATTCTGATTTCCCCTTTTATTTCGTTCAGATTGCACCATTTACATATGGCAATGAATTATCGCCTGCACTTCGTGATGCACAGCGAAAGAGTTTAAAAACGCCAAAAACCGGAATGGCGATTGTAATGGATATTGGACTTCCTAAAAGCATACACCCAGGCAACAAGCAAGATGTTGGTCTTCGATTGGCGCAATTGGCTTTGGCAAATGACTATAATAAAAACATTATTGCTTCAGGGCCTTTATATAAAGGTCATACTATTGCTGGAAGTAAAATTAGTATTGATTTTGATCATGTGGGATCTGGACTACGTTTAAAATCAACCGAAATTTCTGCTTTTGAAATAGCTGGCATTGACAAAAAATTTGTTCCAGCAAAAGCAATTATAACAGGAGATGCTGTTAATGGAAATAGCGTTGAATTGTCAGCAAAAGGAATTTCAGAACCAAAATATGCGAGATACGCATGGAAAGATTATATTGTAGGAACCTTATTTAATCAAGAGGGTTTACCTGCTTCCTCTTTTACAACCGAATAAAAGCAACATTATGAAAAATATTAACAGAAGAAACTTTCTTAGGAAAACATCGCTTGCAAGTGCAGCAGTAACTATGGCTCCGGCGCTAGTTCACTCTGCCGAAAAGGAAACGACAAGACCATCAATGCACACCTACATGGGTGGTTTTGCAGCACCAAAACTTGAAACTGTTCGTGCAGCGTTCATTGGTGTTGGTAATAGAGGGCCAGGACACTTGAAATTTTTCGCTGATTTACCAGGTACAGAGGTGGTTGCTATTTGCGATTTGCATGAAGACAACGCCAAAAAATGGGGAGAAGAAGCGAAAAAAATTGGTGGTGGAAAGCGACATAAAGATGTGGCACTCTATTATGGTGATGAAAACAAATGGAGAACCATGCTTGACGAGGTGAAACCTGATGTTGTTTTTGTTATTACCAATTGGAAGAATCACGCACCAATGTGTATTGAGGCCATGAAAAAAGGAGCGCATGCTTTTTGTGAAGTTCCTATTGCTCTATCCATAGAAGAAATGTGGAACATTGTTGATACTTCTGAAGCAACAGGAAAACATTGTATGATGATGGAGAATGTCAACTACGCGAGAGAAGAACTGATGTATTTGAACATGTGTCGTCTTGGAGTTATTGGAGAACCATTACATGCAGAAGCAGCTTATATTCATGAATTACGGTTTCAAATGGAAGAGCAAGAACGTGGTACAGGTTCATGGAGAACTGGTCACTATGCACGAAGGAATGGAAACTTGTACCCTACGCATGGATTAGGTCCGGTTGCGCAATACATGAATTTAGCACGGACTGAAGATAATTTTGGAACTATTGTGTCTTATTCAACACCTGCTCGTGGTAGAAAATTATATGCAGAAAAGAATTATCCGGCGGATCATAAATGGAATCAACTTGATTTCAAGGGTGGAGATATGAATACCTCTATTGTAAAAACACATTTAGGAAGAACAATTATGCTTCAATGGGATGAAACAAGCCCGAGACCATATACGCGTCATAATTTAATTCAAGGAACCAAAGGTATTTTAGCAGGTTTCCCAACAAGAGTAGCATTGGAAGGTGGTATTGAAGGAGTAACTGAAAATCACCATGAATGGGCTGAAGGAGAAAAGCTTGCTGCTATCTATGAGAAGTATGATCATCCGCTATATAAAAGATTAAATGAAGCTGCCAAAGGAAGTGGTCATGGTGGCATGGATGGATTAATGATGTATCGCATTGTAGAATGTCTACAAAAAGGACTTCCGTTAGACCAAAACGTCTATGAAGGATGTTATTGGAGTGCTGTTGGTACATTAAGCGAACATTCAGTTGCTCAAGGAGGCATGCCACAAACATTTCCTGATTTTACTAGAGGCAACTGGAAGACTACTGCACCATTGCAGATTATTTCATAACACGAACAAACCATATACTTCAAAGCCACCTTTGGGTGGCTTTTTTTATGCATAGTATTAAATCTATATTAATTAGATATTAGCTACACATAAAAAAACCTATTTTTGAAAAAAATTAAGCTTCCTTGAAAAAAGTCCTTTTACTACTTCTACTTGCTTTTTGTACTAGCTTGGGTTTCTCCCAAAATAAGGCACAAGACAAAGCAAATGATACCACAAACAGTAAAGAGATCCGCATAGTAAATGGTTGGAATTTCATGGTTGATGAAAAGAGATTTCCAGGAGCTACAATTTTCAGTAAGGACGAAAGTGGAAGGCAAGTTCAATTTGAGCATCAAGGTGCTGATCTTTGGTGTGATGTTGCTGTTTTTTACAAATTGGAAAATCGACTAAAAGCTATTGGTAATATTCGCCTTGAACAGGGTGATTCAGTTCTAATGACCAGCGGTAAAATGGACTATGACGGAGAACTTAAGCTCGCCAAAGCCTACGAAAATGTGGTTTTAGAAAGCCAAACTTCTGAAAGTGGAAATATGACATTGACAACTGATACGCTTCGTTTTGATCGCGAAAATCAGCAAGCTTATTATCAAGATTTCGGTACCGTTGTTGATTCTGCCAATACCTTGACTAGCGAAATCGGCAGATACTTTATGGAAACTAAGAAGTATCAATTTTTAGATAGTGTTCATATCAAAAACCCTCAATATATTTTAGATTCAGAGCAACTAGACTACTATACCAGTTCTAAAAACGCATACATGTACGGTCCATCAACCATAACCGGTGAAACTTATAAGATATATTGCGAACGAGGATATTACGACACTAAAATTGAAAGTGGTTACGGTATTAAGAATACTAGAATAGATTACAATGATCGTATAATTGTGGGAGATAGTGTATATTTTGATAAAGCAAGAGAATTTGCTTCGGCCACCAATAACATTACGGTAACAGATACTATAAATAATGGAATCATAAGAGCACACTATGCGGAAGTATTTAAAGCTAATGATTCCGTTTTTGCTACTAAAAGGGCTGTTGCTATTAGTTTAGTAGAACAAGACTCTCTTTATACTCATGGAGACACCTTGATGATTACAGGAGTGCCAGAGGCACGCATTATGCGAGCGTACAATAATGCTAAGTTTTTCAAAACTAATATGAGTGGGAAAGCTGATTCCATTCATTCTGAACAAAAAACTGGCATTGTTCAACTTATTACCAATCCGGTTATTTGGAATGGGGTTAATCAAATGACCGGTGATAGCATCCGTATTTTATCAAATGTTAAAACCGAAAAACTTGATTCACTCAAGGTGCTTAATAATGCTTTTATTATCTCATTAGATAGCATAAGTAAAACTGGTTATAACCAAGCAAAGGGTGTAAATCTTTATGGAAAGTTTAAAGAGAATGAATTGCGAATTGTTGACCTAGATAAGAATACTGAGGTAATTTATTATATGTATAATAGTGATGATGAATTGATTGGCATCAATAAAACAATTGCTAGCGCCATTCGGATAACTATGGCCAATAATGATGTTGAAGAGCTAACATTTAAAACACAACCTGAGGGTGATATTTTTCCTGAAAAAGAACTGCCTTTGGAAGAAAGAAAACTAAAAGGATTTATTTGGCGTGGTGATGAACAAATTTTAACCAAAGATGATATATTCGACGAAGACGATAATAATATTGAACTTGTGGTCATCAAAGGAATAGACAATCCTATTGATATTGATGCTGAGGAAGAAGCACGGAGTTTAAATGCAGGGGATCCTGTAAATAAAATTCCTTTGCCTGAAAATGATACATCCAAAGAACCAAAGAAAAGGCCTAAGGTTCAAAAAGTGAAAGCCAATTAGTACAAAGCTTACTCCACTTATCATGAAAAATGACTTTCTAAAATACCAAGCGCAAACTTCGCCACATCCGCTGGCTATGGAAATATCGCATGCCAAAGGAAGTTACATTTATGATTCAAAAGGACGTGCACATTTAGATTTTGTGGCCGGAGTTTCGGCATGTAGCTTAGGGCATTGTCATCCAAAGGTTGTGGAAGCAATTCGCAAGCAAACAGAAAGCTATATGCATGTTATGGTATATGGCGAGTATGTACAAAAACCAGCAGTAGCTTATTCAAAATTACTAGCTTCACTCCTACCCGATTCTTTAGAAACCACATACTTAGTAAACTCAGGAACAGAAGCAATAGAGGGCGCAATGAAACTTGCAAGACGCTTCACGGGGCGATCTGAAATTATAGCAGCACATAATGCCTATCATGGAAATACAATGGGCAGCCTTAGCTTAATGGATTATGAGGAACGGAAAAAACCGTTTCTTCCTTTAATTCCTGATATTTCATTTATCAAATTCAATAACACATCAGATTTAGAAAAGATAACAACACGAACAGCGGCGGTTATTTTAGAGACAATTCAAGGTGGAGCAGGTTTTATTTTACCAAAAGATGATTATCTAGAACAAGTAAGAAAGCGCTGTGATGAGGTTGGCGCTTTATTAATACTAGATGAAATTCAACCAGGTTTTGGTCGTACCGGAAAATTGTTTGCTTTTGAACATTATAATTGCATTCCTGATATTTTGGTGATGGGCAAAGGCATGGCTTCAGGTTTACCTGTAGGAGCTTTTACTGCTTCTAAAACCCTTATGAAAAGTCTTTCTGAGAATCCTAAACTAGGCCATATTACAACTTTCGGAGGCAACCCAGTAATCGCTGCAGCGAGTTTAGCAACCCTCAAAACTATTACAGAAAATGATCTAATTAATGAGACTCTACCTAAAGAAAATCTCTTTCGTGAATTACTACAACACCATCTAATTAGAGAAGTTAGAGGCAAAGGATTGATGCTTGCACTTATCATGAAAGATGATAATATCGCAAACCAATTAGTTCTTGAAAGTGCAAAAAACGAATTGATTTTATTCTGGCTTTTATTTGAACCAAGAGCAGTTCGAATATCACCACCACTAACTATCTCAAAAGATGAAATCAAGAAAGGGTGCCGAATAATTCTAAATGTACTTGATAATTTATCAATATAACTTGTTAACTATTTTGTTAATAATATAGCCCAAATTAAGAATCATAAGTAGTAGCAATGGGTTACTTTTAATTCAAAGGATTAACCTAAAAACTATGGCGTTAGAATCTAACGAAAGACCCGGCAGACCCATAGCCAAGTTCGAATCGATGCTCAAGACAGATGATGTCTACTTCTTTGACGCCGAGGACTTTGAAGATATCATACACCATTATCTTAACAACGGCAAAGTAGCTTTAGCTAAAAAAGCGATTAAGATAGGACTGCAACAACATCCCGATTCTATTGAACTTAAATTGTTGAGTGTTGAGGTACTTGTATTTGAAAACAACCTTGACTTAGCTGAAGAATTGCTTGATAAGCTACAATTATTAGATAGTAATAACGAAGAAATTTACATTCAACGCGCCAATATTTACTCTAAAAAAGATAATCATGAAGCGGCAATAGATTTATTAAATGAAGCGCTGCATTTATCTGAGAATGGTTTCGACATACACTCTTTATTAGGAATGGAACATCTCTTCATGGACGACTTTAAACTCGCCAAAGAGAATTTTATGAAATGTGTTGCTTTTGATCAGCACGACTACTCATCACTTTACAACGTAATTTATTGCTTTGAATTTCTAGAAGATTTTGATGGTGCAATCTATTATCTAAATGATTATTTAGATCAAAACCCATATTCAGAAGTAGCTTGGCATCAGCTTGGAAAGCAATATTTCGAAAAGAGATTGTATCCAGAAGCGCTTACTGCTTACGATTTTGCTATCATTTCTGACGATACTTTTATGGGTGCATACTTTGAAAAAGGTAAGGTATTAGAGAAGTTAGGTAGATATGCAGATGCTATTGAAAATTACGAAACTACAATCAAAATAGAAGACCCAACTTCACACGCCTATCTACGGATTGGTAAATGCCATGAAAAGTTAGAAAATTATGACATGGCCAAATTTTATTATTATCAAACGGTACACGAAGATCCGTTATTAGATAAAGGTTGGCTAGCCATAACAAATTTTTATTTTAAGCAAAAAGACCACGAAAAAGCACTTTACTATGTAAACAAAGCGCTAAATATTGATGGTGAGAATCCGTTATACTGGAAAAAGTGCGCCAAAATAAATACGGCTTTAAAGAACTATGATCAAGCGGACTATGCATATAAACAAGCTGTTGAGCTAGGTAATTATGAATTGGACACTTGGTTAAGATGGGCTGATTCCACGCATTGGAATAAAAACTTTGACTCCGCTGTTCAAATTCTTGTTCAAGGCAGACAATTTTATCCTGAAAATGCAACTTTGCAATATAAAATGGCAGGTTTTCAATTGTTGTCTGGAGACAAAATAAATGCAAGAATAACCTTAATTGATGCGCTTAAAAATGATATCGATAAGTTATTCTTGTTCGAAGAAGAGTTTCCCCAATATGCAAATATTCCATGGACTTTAAATATTGTTGCCGACATTAAGAAAGCATCTCGTTAAAACTATTTTCGCATCCTTTATCATATGGCAAACAGAAACTTTTTACAATATTTTATTATTACACTTAAGGGAATGGCAATGGGAGTTGCAGAACTAGTTCCTGGAGTTTCTGGTGGTACAATTGCCTTTGTAGCCGGTATTTACGAAGAGTTTATTGCTTCAATAAATAATGTTAATCTAACCACTTTTAAAGTCCTTAAAAAAGAAGGGTTTCAGCCTTTTTGGAAAGCACTTAATGGTAATTTTTTAGTAGCTCTTTTCGGAGGGATGTTGATGAGTATTGTTTTATTTTCTTCCCTTATTAAATGGTTATTTGAGTTTCATACCATCGCAATTTGGTCGTTCTTTTTTGGGTTAGTTCTTGCTAGTATTCTGATAGTTGGTAAAGAAATTAAAAAGTGGACTCCAATTTCTATCATTTTATTGATTGTTAGTGCTGCAGCGGCTTATTTTATTACCACACTACCACCTTCTGCCAATTCAGAAAGTCTACCATATTTATTCATGTCAGGTGCAATCGCGATATGCGCAATGATTCTTCCTGGAATTTCAGGAGCATTTATTTTGGTGCTTCTTGGCTCTTATCAGACTGTTTTAGAGGCGGTTCATGAGCGAGATTTTAAAATTATTATAACAGTAGGGCTTGGCTGTTTGGTGGGTATATTAAGTTTTGCAAGATTACTTAAATGGATGTTCAACAACCACAAAAATATTACTTTAGTGGTGCTTACAGGGTTCATTGCTGGTTCTTTAAACAAAATTTGGCCTTGGAAAGAAACTATTGGCACTTTAAAATTTGGTGACAAAATAAAACCTATTGAAGAAAGTATATTGCCTTTCGCATATGATGGTGATCCGCAATTAACATATGCAATAATTGCAGCAATCATCGGTTTTTCCCTTATTTTTATACTTGAAAAAGTAGCTTCAAAAGAATAAGTAATCTTCTACATGAACGAATCAAGGTCGGTATCGGATAAATTTTTTCTGGTCATCAAAGGCCTGTGCATGGGTGCGGCAAATAAAGTACCCGGAGTTTCTGGTGGCATCGTAGCCTATGTTGGTGGGTTTTATGAAGAATTCATTAATTCGCTACAAAAAATTAATGGGAAGGCTTTTAAACTATTATTTAGCGGGCGTTTGAAAAGTTTTTATCATTATATCAATGGTTCTTTTCTAACCTTGTTAATTTTCGGAATGCTAATCAGCTATTTTAGCATATCAAGAGTATTGGACTATTTTTTGGTTCAAAAAGAGCTTTTTGTTTGGTCAGCATTTTTTGGAATGATCTTAGGCTCGATATATTATATCGCAAAAGATTTCAAAAAATGGAGTAAAAGAACTATAACGGCCGGAATTATTGGGCTAATGATCGGAATCTCCATAAGTTTTTTGTCTCCTGCTAAAGAAAATGACAACTTATTATTCATTTTCTTCTGCGGTATGATAAGTGTTTCAGGAATGACCTTACCAGGCTTATCAGGCTCTTTCATTTTAATTTTACTCGGCAATTACGTGCTTCTTCTTGTAGACTCGGTAAATGCTTTGTTTGATACCTTCGCTGAAATTATCAAAGGAGATTGGAGTTTTACTAAAAACGAAGAGCGTCTCGCTACTTTAAAAATTCTTGCGGTTTTCACTACAGGTTCGGCAGTAGGCTTAGTGACACTTTCGCATATTTTAAGCTATGTATTAAAGCACTTTAAACACATTACCACCGCTTTGATCATAGGCTTTATAACTGGCTCCTTGGGCGTTGTATGGCCATGGAAAAAAACCATTTACAAAACTGATGTTTCAGGACAAGTATTAACAGATTCGAATGGAAAAGATATAATCAGTAATTATGAGCGATTTTTTCC
>CALLIG010000276.1 GCA_938009735.1 uncultured Flavobacteriaceae bacterium | reverse complement strand
GTTTTTATGTCTGCTTTAATCTCCACAATGTCCGTTTCGATACTCTTATCAATTTGGGTTTGAATACCTACAATGAGCTGTTTAAGTTTATTGGTGTAATCTGTAAGTTCTTTAATGAATTGCTTGACTTCAATATGCATGGAGCGAAGCATATAGCCTGTGATACCAAAAATGACAGTAAAGGCTAGGGATAATATAAGTAGGACTAGGTTTTGCATAATTTAAACAGTTATAGAGGTTTGGATTTCAGTTTCTATACTTCCCGATACTACAAAACCTTTAAGCACTATGGGTAGTCCATATTTACCCGTAGTGAGGTAATTAGCCAGTACACTTGATACGCCACCTATTTTTTTGAGTTCAGCAAGTAGTACAGGGGCATTTAGCCTATACGCTAATGGGAGTAGGTTGTTTTGGTTGGGTTGTAATAAAATGGATTGGGGTAATGGGGCAATTTGTTGGGCGAGTAATTGCCCAGTAATGGTGTATGCACTAATATTAATTTGGTCTACGCTAAACGTACTTGAAGAAAAATTACCAATAGCAAGCACAAGATTACTTTGGATTCTTGAAGATAGGTTGACTAGCTTAAATTTAGCTACGCCAATTTCTAAACGTTTAGCGTGGCGTATTTTTTCAAATAACACCACGCCAGACTGACCTAAAAAAATAAGCGAAATAACAATAATAAGCCCTACGAGTTTCTTCATAGGGCAAATATGCTAGGTCTTTAAATTATGGTTTGGAGTAACTCGGAGTATGTAGTTGTAAATAGGAGGAATTGTTTGGAATTATTGTTTAGATTGGTGTGATTAATACTTGAATACGCAAACTTGCTAGCGTTGGCTTTCGTCATTGATTTTCGAATAAACCTTTTTCATAATTAATTCCTTAACCAGATTTCCAAAAGATTTATTCTCAATTATTTTATCAAATATTTCTTGATTTCCGTCCATTCGTTCAATCAGTTTATTCAGAAACATATCCTCAAAAGCATATTTAAAGGTATCAATTTTATTTGCTTTCGCTTGTGCTTGTAACTTTTCGTCTTGTATTAGTTCAGCCTCTATTTGCTCAAAAAATAATCGGTCAGCTTCTTCAAATTCAGTTCCGAATCTGTCATTTAAAACATTAATTATTTCCGACAACAAAGCTTTTTCTTCTTTCTCTCTTTTAATTCCTGCTTCGGTTAATCCATCCAATCCTCCATCTTCACCTTTTACCAAATCTATTGAGCCTTCTTTAACTTTCTGTAAGCGATAATACTCCATTGCAATTTCATCTGAAAGTTGTAAACTTTCTGCTAATTCCTTTTTCGGAAGTTTGGTTTGTAATAACTTAGAGTAAGCATAGAATTTCTCAAATTCAGGCTCTTTAAATGGCATTATCTGAGCAAGGAACGAGTATAAGTTAGTCCAAGTTCTCAAACTCTTTTTAAATTCGTCTTTTTCGTCCTCTGTTTCTATTGCTTTATATCTGTCAATTGCTGGGTCGATAAATGAGTACAAACGAGATTGGTCTTTAGTGTTTAGCTTTCCAGTTGGTTTAAAGTAAACATTTGCAAAAGCATTAATTTCTGATTCTTGTATAATTTGTTTTTCATCAATCTTTAATTTTAAATCAAAAAGGTGATTGATTTCAGGTTCTTCTGCAACCATTGTCTTTTCATAATATGGTTGAAAAGATTCAAATATTGTCTTTCTGTCATTCGCAAAATCAAGAACAAAAGTATCTTCTTTTCCTGCTGTCATTCTATTTAAACGTGATAGGGTTTGAACAGCCTTAACTCCAGAAAGTTTTTTATCTACATACATTGTATGCAACAGAGGTTGGTCAAAACCAGTTTGATATTTATCTGCAACGATTAATATTCTGTATTCTTCTTCATTAAAAGCTTTGGGAAGTTCTTTTTCTCCATAACCTGTTAATTGTGGTTCTGAAACTCCATCAGGATAATTATCATCTATCACTTTACCCGAAAAAGCAACCAATATTTTTAGCTCGTTGGTATATTCGTTCTCTTTTATGTATTTATTGAATTCTTCAAAATATCTTTTGGCTAATTTTCTTGAAGATGTTACAAACATTGCTTTTGCTCTTCCTCCAATTTTTGTAGCGACAACTTGTCGAAAATGTTCAATAACAATTTCTGTTTTTTGAGCTAAATTATGAGGATGAAAATTCACAAAATTACCAATTGCTTTAGAAGCTTTCTTTTTATTCAGATTTGGGTCGTCTTCAATTGCTTTTGAAAGCTGAAAGTATAATTCGTAGTTAGTGTAATTTTGTAAAACATCTAAAATAAAACCTTCTTCTATTGCTTGACGCATAGAATACAAATGATATGGTTCAGGTTTTCCGTCACTTCCAGTTTGACCAAATATGGCAAGTGTTTTGTATTTAGGTGTTGCTGTAAATGCAAAAAATGAAATATTATTTTGTTTGCCTCTAGCAGAAGCAGATTTTTCTACTTGTTCACTAATAAAATCCTCAGCAGAATAATCGTTATCTTCTTCTTCAGTTTCAGTTGCTCCTAAAACCTCTTTCATTTTTTTATGTGCTTCACCACCTTGTGAACTATGTGCTTCATCAATGACTACCGCAAATTTACGTCCTGAAAATTCTTCTACTTTTTCAATTACGAAAGGGAATTTTTGTAAAGTTGTAATGATAATGTGTAAGCCTGAATTTAAAGCTAATGCTAATTGAGAACTATCTTTATCTATCTTTTGAACAACTCCTGTTTTATGTTCGAATTGATAAATAGTATTTTGTAATTGTTGGTCTAAAACTCTACGGTCTGTTACTACAATTACACTATCAAAAACACGTTCGTCTTGTGCGTTGTGTAAACTTGATAAACGATACGACAACCAAGCAATAGAATTACTTTTTCCCGAGCCAGCCGAATGTTGAACTAAATAATTTTTTCCTGCTCCATTGACTTTTACATCTTTTGTAATATCTCGAACTACATCTAATTGATGGTAACGAGGGAAAATCATTTTTTGTTTTTTAAATGTTTTTCCTTCAATTTCTATCTCTTCAGTTTGAAGATGAACAAAACGATGCACAATATCTAACCAACTATCTTTGGCTAATATTTTTTCCCATAAATAATCGGTTTTGTATCCTTTTTTATTAGGTGGATTTCCTTTTCCTCTATTATGGCCTTTGTTAAATGGAAGCCAAAATGTTTTTGAACCATCCAGTTTGGTAGTCATAAAAACTTCCTCATCATCAACTGCAAAGTGTACTAATGCTCTTTTTTTGAAAGCAAATAGTAATTCTCTGTTATCTCTTGAAGTTGCGTATTGCTTTTTTGCGTTGTCTGTATTTTGACCTGTGAAATGGTTTTTTAATTCTATAGTTGCTAACGGAATTCCATTTAGTGATAAAACAATATCAACTGAATTTTTATTCTTTTGAGTGTAATACACTTGGCGAATTACTTTCAGTTGATTTTTATTGTATAATTCTTGTGTTTCAGGGTTTAATGATGTTTCAGGCTTAAAAAAAGCTAGTTTAAAACGTACACCGTAATCCGTAAATCCATTTCTAACAACATCTAATGCACCTCTTAAATCCATTTCTTTGTAGATGCGTTGAATGATACGATTATCTACTTGTTCACCGTGAATTGATGCTATTTTTTTCCAGTTTTTGGATTGCGTTTCTTGTAAGAAGTTTAAAATTTCATATTTAAACATTCCCAATTCTGGGCTGTAATCTGCTGAATTTCCTTGTGTATAACCACCATTTTGAATAAGAGATTCAATAATGGCAGTTTCAAATGTGTTTTCTGTTGTGATTCCCGCCATAATTAATCTGTTATTTGAGTTTTTTCTTGTTTCTCAATAAAGAGTCTATATGCTACATCTTTGAAAATCAATTTTAATCTAAGTTTATTTTTGTCACTTATTGGTGACAATAAAAACCCATCAGGATATGATTGTTGCACAAATGTAAAATCCTCACCAAACAAACCTTCTGAAACTTCCTTTAATTCATTAGGTAAGTCAGATTCTAAAAGTTCAAATGTATCTGGGTCAAAATACCGAACTAATGGCTTTGTTTTTTCGTTGTATTTTCTTCCTTGAAAATGTGGCGAGCCTTTGCTTGAATGCCAATATGTGCCAAAAAATTCTGTTTTATTAGATTTATAAACTTTTGCTACTTGAAGACTTCCACCAACTCCAATTACATCTTTATCTAAAGCTATATCTCTCAAAATCTCAATAGGCTCCATATCTAATTTCATATGAAGTTTGTTTTCACTCATTAATTTTAGAGTTAAATCGTCTTGAGCTTTTTGTTCAACTTCAATTCCCTCGGCTTCTCCAATAAAAACAAAAAAATTAGTTTTTGTTTCATCATCTGTTAATTCATTTCCAATAAATCGCTCAGTTTTTTTGTCATATTGTAACAGCCATATTCTAAATTGATTAGCTTCCCAGTCCCAACCACCAAATAACAATCTTGCTTCTCCTCTAATTTTGTGAATATCTTCTGCATTTTCTGAAATAGTCTTAATCAAAATGGAAAATAAATCTTCTATATGGTCTTTTAAATCTATTAATGTGTATGTTTTTTGAAAAAATAAATCTTCATAATTTATAGAAGAAATTAGGTTTAAAATAAGAGGATAGGCACGCGAAGTTGCTCCTGTAAAACACATAAGGGCATCTTTATTTGGCATTTCAAATAACTTTACGCCTTTGTCCCAAGCTTCGCCACCACCACGCAATTCACTATCTGTTGCGAAGATTAATTCTTCTATATTATTTACTTTTCTTATCCAAGATACGCAGAGTGTCATAGTTATGTATGCTTAATAATAAATTCTTTATTGTTTAATTCTACGGAAAGTTCTTCTTTTGCTTCATCCCAACTAAATAGATTATATGCACTCCAAACAGGCTTATAATAGCCTTCAGTTTTAAATGCATCAGAATGTAAAATAAAAGACGGGTTTTCAATGAATTCTCTTGATTCTGTTTCTAAAGTATGTTCATATGAATGATTAGGATTTTTAAACAAAAACACACATTTAATAGTATTACTATTTCTAGTACTATAATCTTTAGATTGTAAGAATGACTGGACTGCAAAAAAAGATTCCGTCATTTGTTGATGTGTATAACTCATAACTTAATTTACTTTTATTTTACCTGTCACTACATCACTAATTAAACCTGTTTTGTATTCCTTAAGCAGAGCAATAAGTTTTTTTGTTTTTGCAGATTTTGAATCAACTTCTAAAAGATATCTGTCTAAGTATTTAGCTATTTCCTTTTGCTCTTCAATTGGCGGTAAAGCAACAGGTAATCTTTTTAAAAGTTCTTGACTTAATGAAGCACGAGTAACTAAATTCATCTCTTTTACAAAAAATCTTCTATGAATTTGAGCACTAAAGTAATATTTAGAAAAACCATCAAATAGAACATTGCTTAATGGTCTGAATCGTATTAAAAAACCTGCAAACACAGCATCTTTAATTGTTTTTACACAGGTTGAAGCTATTCCAATTTCTTCAACTGTTTCAGAGGTTCGTGTAAAAAGAACATCTCCTTTTATTACAGAATAACTAATTTTATCAGTATCAGAAGAATTGACTAAGCCATCAACAAAATCAGGAAGTGTAAGATTCTTATAAACATCACTATAACTCACAAAAGGAAACCCAAACCCAAATTGGTCACCACTTTTACTAATTCCATTTGAGCAGACACCTAAATATCTTAATTTCTTAATACTCCAATGCTCAGGTATTTGCCCAATATATTCAACATCACTATTTTTTAAATTAACATCAGGATTAATACCTTTAGTAACTATTTCATTGATTACTACTTTTTTTTCTTTATTATAGAATTGTAGTAAGTTCTCTTTTTGATAAATTAATTCGTCAATTTCACTTAATTTTTCATCAAGATAATTGGCTATTTCTAATTGTTCTTTTTTTGGTGGATATCTTAAAGGAATACTCTTTATTTTATCTATTTTAAGATTTAACCGAGTGAAACCATTAGCTTCTATTTGCACTAAACTCCTGTAAGGTTTACTCAATAATAGATAGTTTATAAAAACTGAGTTAAAGTTATTATTTGTAAAATGAAAGCCTTTGCAGAAGCTATTTAAATATGTGTTCTCTAAATTATCTAACAATACTGTTGATTTCCCTACATCATCAAAGTTTTCTGAACTCATCATAAAGAACAAATCACCTTTATTTACTTCATTTTGTTTTTCAGTATCTTCAATTACGACATATTGAAGTTTTTCAATATCAATTACTGTATTATTAGCGATGTTAACAAATGGTATGAATGGCTTATTTTTTTCATTTATATCTTGGTTAAAATCTTTTCCAGATTTACCTGACAATCCACCGTATAAATCACCAATGTATTTTAACCGAATAGATTTCCAATGCTCTGGGATTTCTCCAACCCATTCTATACCACTATTTTTGTATTTTTCGTACTTCCTCATTAATCAAGCGCTTTTTTTTCTAGTTCCAGCGAACTTGTTTCTAAAGCAAAAATCTCAGCTTTTATTTCGTCTAATGAACGTAAAGGCTTAAACTCATAGAAATATTTGGTAAAACTTATTTCATAACCTATTTTGGTTTTGCTATCGTCTATCCAAGCTTCAGGTAAATTTGGTAATACTTCTCGGTCAAAATATTCTTCAATAGTTTGTGGTACTAAATTTTTATCAGCATTTAATTCTAAGAAAGGAATATTCTCATAGTCTCTTTTGCTTGTATTTGGCTTTACTTTAATTTTTTTACCTTTTTCAATAGTCAATTCATTTTCATTTAATACCCATTTCCCTTCTTTAATATGCATTTTGCATAGTTGTTCAAAATCATCAACTGCTTTTTCAATTTTTTCCAAAGAAGCCTTGTTTAAAAAGTCAACTAATGTTTGCTTGTCGTGAGAAACTTTCATCATTAAATCAGACCAATCGGGTTGGTCAATAGTTGCACGCCAATAACCAAAAAAATCATTAGGGTAAATTTTAGAAAATTCATTTTCTTCAAAATCTCCGTAAATTTTGGTGATAAAACCAATACCTTTTTCTTCTCCGTTTTCTATGATTTTTTTTCGTTTATTACCTAAACTCTTGGTCATTTTTTCATAGAAACGATTGAAATCTCTTTCCCCATCTGCAATAAGCTCATCATCTTTTGTGCCTGTTGCATTAATCAGTTGTATTTTTCCTTTCCGTTTTTTTTCTTTTTTATTGTTTACAATCCACACATAGGTTGAAATACCAGTGTTATAAAATAATTGGTCAGGCATTGCTATTATGGCTTCTAACCAATCATTTTCTATAATCCATTGTCTTATATTGCTTTCTCCACTTCCTGCACTTCCAGAAAATAAAGGTGAGCCATTAAATACAACTGCGATTCTAGTTCCATCAGGTTTCATTTTAGAAATCATATGCTGTAAGAATAAAAAAGAACCATCATTAATTCTTGGTAAACCTGCACCAAAACGTCCAGAATGTCCTTTGTTTTCGTGTTCTGCTTTTATGATTTTTTGAGCTTTTTTCCAATCAACACCAAATGGTGGGTTAGAAAGCATATAATCAAATTTCTCATCTTCTAAACCATCAACAGTAAAGGTATTTCCAAATTTTATATTAGAAACTGTTTGCCCTTTAATCAACATATCCGATTTACAAATAGCGTAGGATTCAGGATTTATTTCTTGACCGAAAACTTCCAATTTTGCTTTTTTGTTAAAGCTTCTTAAATGTTGTTCACCAATTGAAAGCATTCCGCCAGTTCCACAAGCTGGGTCGTATAATGTTTTTACGATTCCTTCCTTTGTTAAAGTCTCACTGTCAGAAATGAACAAAAGATTTACCATTAGTTTAATAACTTCTCTTGGCGTAAAGTGTTCTCCTGCGGTTTCGTTTGATTGTTCTGCAAATCTTCTTATGAGTTCCTCAAACGTGTAACCCATATCCATACTATCCATATCAGATAGGTCAATTTCAGAGAATTTTTTAACGATTTGAAATAGAATATCAGCCTTTGGGTCATCCATTCTTTCAATTTGGTCATCAAAATTGAAGTATTCTATAATCTCTCTTGCACTTGAAGAAAATCCATTTATATAGTTTCGTAAGTTAGCAGAAACCTTATCAGGTTCAGCTACTAATTTATCAAAGTCGTATTTACTTCTGTTATGGAAGTTATATCCAGATTTTTGATTTAGGATTAAATCTTTTGTCTTGTCTGGTTTATCTGCAACTTTTGGTAAATAAGCTAGGACTTCTTCTTTTGTCGGTTGTAGTACACAATCCAGTCGTCTCAAAACTGTCAAAGGAAGTATTACTTTTCCGTAATCAGATTGTTTGTAATCACCTCTTAGTAAGTCTGATACTTCCCATATTAGGTTTGCTTTTTCCTTAAAGTCTATCATTATTTATTCATTGTCTTTTATTGAGTGACCAATTTATCTTTTTCATTAACTCACTGAAGTGTTGGGTGTTTTTTGTTCTTTTGGTTTTTTAACGTTTACAAAAACCAAATGTACTAAAATCTATGGCTGATTTTTCAGCTTAGAAGCAGCGGATATTTGTATTGCAGGCGTTAGTGAAGGCAAACTAATTGATTAATGGACTATACAGTCTATTTTTAATTTAGGAATAAAAATAAGCTAAATATCTAAAAGGACAGTTATCCCATACAGTGTATTATTAAAGTTAAGTCTATCATTACTTTTCTGAAGTACAAATACTTGAATTAATAAATACTGTCCTATCTATTGAATTTTTAGCTCTTTTTAATCATACTTTAGTATGGTTTTAGGAAATATTAGTAAGTAGTTAGTGTCAATATTGAAGAATACAGCAATCTACTTAACTTAAGTATGTTTTAATTACTCTATTTCTATTATGTGTGATGTGAAAAAAGATAGAATGAAAAAACGCTGTTTTTTGAATACCACGCTACCACACTTTTAAAAAAATACCACACCAACCACATTTTACCTTTATCAGCATAGTGCTTTTACAGCTCTAAGCTACTAGTATATATATAATTAATAATAATATATATATTATAGTGGTAGGTGGTAGTGTGGTAGGTGAGTTTTTCTATTATTTGCCAAAGCATCAATAAGGTCTAAAAATCAATAGGTTATGATTTTATTTAGTAAGTACACTTTTAAAAGTAGGTATGTGGTTTTTTATGGTAGTGTGGTAGTAAAAGCAGTAGTTAAATGAGAGTATAAAAAAAGCCGATATAATTAGTATCGGCTTTTTAGTTATTCTAAAGGTAATTGAGGTGGTATGTTTGGTTTAGCTTTGGAGTTCTTTTTATGCATCCCTCTAAATTCGTCCTGTATTCTTTTTTCAGCTTCGTCTGTGATTATTTGAACCGCGTATACCTTTCGAGAGCCTACGCCTTTAAAACGCTTGGAAATTGGTTGTCCAAATTTATGTCTTTCCATAGCTTGCGAAAGTTTCTTCATGGATAATCGCATACCCGAATGAGCATTTATAGTAGTTAGCATTTCGGAAGGCATTAAAAACATGGCAGAAGCATTGGAAGCTTCACATGGCTTATATATTTTAGTTAACCATTCTTCTTCGGGAGTACTTTGTTTGAAAATATCATTTACCTTATTCAGTATTTTCATTTCTTCGTGTGAAAACCAATATAAAAACTTTTCATTAGCTAGTTGCGCAGCTTGCGCCCATACTTTATTCATATTTACAGTATGCTTGTAATCAATTTCACTGGCAGAAAACACTAGGTAGCGTCTGTTTTCTCCATCCGTTAAAAACCGAGGACTATTTACCGAACCCATAAAAGAACAAATGCGAGGTCTTGTTTTACTAAGTTTATTGAATACTTTACGATTAGTTACAAATGGAGCAGTAATAATAGCTTTCATGGAATTAAAATCTTTACCAAAAATAGTTTCCAACTGGTCATCTACATTTACAAACCATTTTTCGGCTAAAAAGTTAGCGGTATTTTTATCGGTTAGCGATGGGTTAATATGGGAACATACTAAAAATTCCTGCATGTCTTTTGGACAAAGGCGGTTTAACCAAGTGGTTTTCCCTGAGCCTTGACCACCTACTAATATTAAACAGGTTTGGTTAATACCAAGTCCCAAGCATGTGGATGCATTACCTACCAACCATTTTTTAAGGTAATCATACCAAAGGTCTTTTAGTGAACCGTCGTCAATTTCAATATCGGCTATC
>CALLIG010000275.1 GCA_938009735.1 uncultured Flavobacteriaceae bacterium | reverse complement strand
CATTAATAGTAAGGCCATAAGAGCGCCATATTTATTAAAAATAAGAGCAAGGCCTGCTATGATTTCTATAACTCCTGCTAGGTACATTACTTTGGCATTTTCAAGAATGACCATGTAATTTCCGAAGGCTTCAGCAGATTCTCCAAAGTCAATAAAATGAATAAATTTATCAAGACCGAATACGATAACATAAAGCCCGAGAATGATTCTCAGGACCATAAATACTTTTGAATTCATAAAAATTGGTTTAGTTGTTAATCTTTTAAAATTAACTAAAAATCAATCACTTATAAGAAGATTTTGTAAAAAATTAAATAACTTATTTTCGCTTGACTCTAACGACATAGGTAGCGGCATACACATCGTCAACCTTAATGTGTACGTCATATAATCCTGTCTTTTCAAAGCTATGAACTAGAGTTAAATTATTCTTATCTCGTGTGATTACTGGCTGAATAATTTGATCACTACCACCTCGGTTTACAACAAGAATTAATTTTTCACTTTGAAGATCTTTTGGGACTTGCATTTTAAAAATAATAGGTTCATTTTTTAAAACTTCCAAATGCATTTTCACAGGTGCAATTAGAACAATAGGATATGTAAAGGCCTCTTTGTAAACAACAGGTCCCTCTGTAAATTCTTTAAAAGAAGGTGGTTTGGTTAAAATCGAAGAGCTAATTTCTAAAGGATAATGATTTTTTATAAAAAGCGCAGGATCTGCTAAAAAATAACCGTCTTGATAATCGCTTTCGAACTTCGGACCGCCTTCTTCAATTAAAATACGCCCAGCAGACCAAGTAGCGTCACATAAATACCATTTGTTGTTTAATTCAACAGCGTTCCAAGAATGATTTGGAATACTGTTTTCATCTAAACGTAGCGTTGCGGTACGTCCGTAACCGTTTACAATTTTACATTTTAGATTCGCTAAATTGGCTAATTCACTTATTAAATAGGCATAGCCGGTACATGCTGTTTTTTTCTCGTTTACTAATTTTTCAAAAACTTTAGGAGTAAAACTATTGTTCCATTCAAGGAATGCGTCTCTATCTTCAGCAAATTTTTTACGCTTTGAGCTAGTTTTAAGAAAGGAGCCATAATCATTTTCAATATTCGTACAGACCCAAGTATAAATAGCTCTAAACTTTTCAGCATCTGTTGTTAAATTGGCTGTTAATTTATGAGTAAGTACTGGTAAATTTTCTAAACTTTCGCCTTTATGTATAAAAGCAACACTATCCGCTTTTGCAAAATCGATCGTACTAAAATCAGCACGCTGTGCATGAAGTACAAAAGAAAATATAAGTAAAAGCGGTAGTGTATATCGCATTATCTAAATAATGCAATGAATTTCTGAAATACGTTGCGTTTCGTTGTATATGTTGCACCACCAACAACTACTTCGCCCATAAGTTCCACGTCATAGACATCAAAATTTATGGTTATGTCTATTGTGTCTGTATCGCTTTGGGTAATCGTATATTCTTTAGATTCAAAGCCAACATAACTAAAAACTAAAACATCATTAACATCTAGCTTGCTTGGGAATTCAAATTTTCCATCAAAATCAGTACTAGCGCCTTCGGTTGATCCTTTTAGAACAACATTAACGCCGCCTAATGGTAAATTATCTTCATCAAGCACGGTGCCTTTTATGGTATACTGCTCTTGTACTATCGCTGTTTTACCTAAGATTGTTGATTGTTCCGTAATACTCGTTTCAGGTCCTGCTAATTGGTTTGAGACTATATCTTGCGCCTGTAAATTGGAAACCGCACATAAAGAAAGTAACGAAAAACTCATTATTGCAATTCCTCTTGATACGAAGTTGGTATTGGTATGATTATTCATAATAGGTTCATATGTTTTTAGCTGTGAAGGTTTAAATTGTCCACAAGTTTCTCCTGAATTAGAACTGAAATGATTTAGAATTTCTTGAGCTGTCATTGATGTAAAATCAATAACTTCTTTTTGACAAGAATCACAAAATCCTCCAGCGGATGTTTGTTCAAAATTTTCAAACTTTTCAGAACATGGTTTTGCTACGGAAATTCGAATTGCATTTTTCATAATTTATTGGTTTAAAGATTATACCTCTAAACTATGTGCTTATCATGTTTTATAAAACCTCCGTCTAGGTAAGTGCCCTTTTGAATGCGTAAACCAACCTTTTTACTTAGTTTGAAATTCTCAATCTATGTCAATTTAGTGATTTCTTAGTTTACTTGTACCCGAACGCCTTCAGAATGGCTACTAAACTCTGGTGCATACATGCTTTGAATGGTAGTGATACCATTACTGAAATTACCAGCGTTATTTACTCGAACATCATATTCAAATACATAAACCCCTTTAGGTAAGTAATCAAAAAAGAAATTGGTACTAGCATCTTTGGTCGCTTCGTAGTAACCAAGTCCGTCTTGCCATTTGTATCTTGAAATTACATTTATAGGTTCAAAACCGGCTGCTCTCATGTCTTTCATATGAACGAATTCCATAGGGCGATCTGCTCTTAGTTCAATGCGAACTTTGACCAAATCACCAACTTTTAAATTAGTTTTTGCTGTGATTTCAGAAATCTCTTCTCCAGTATCTGTATTCTTTTTCAAGAATAATTTCTTCTTTAATTTCAAAGGAGTTTCCGCTGAGGTAATTTTATCTAAGTCTTCAAAATACTGCCAGTATATGGCTCCCCATGCGATACCATTACCTTTTTTAGCAATCTGAACTTCAGCCATTTTAGGTTTTACTTCAGCGCCATTCCATGCAGTTTTGTAATAACCTGTACCCGCTTCTACTTTTACATTTTCCAATTTGGAAGGGTCGATCTTTTCACCTCCAACTAGAACATCAACGGCATCAGTTACAGATAACCAGTCACTACCCTGAAGTAGTAATGCGTATACAGCCTCGCTTGTTGCTTTTGTAGTTTTCCATTGACTAGTTTGTTTGTTTTTCAACAACCAAATTTTAAGATTGTCAATCGTCTCCACATCTTGCGGGTGGATTTCAGCAAACGCTTCAATCAATAAAGCCTGAGTTTCAATCGGTGCTTGATACCAATGCCAAGAGTTGGTATTCGATTTCCAGTACATGCCTAATTCTTCAGAAGTAATACTTTTTTCTTCTAATGCGCGGAGTATCTTTTCAGAAGTTTTTGCGTCATCATTACGATACATTATCAAAGCCAGCATCCCTTTGGCATACAATCCTTTATTTTTCCAATACTTCTGCGCCTGACCCTTGTAGTAGGCTGTTATTTCATTAACCTGCTTTGAAGTTTTAATGTCTTTGAAAAAGCTACGCATATACAGATAATGTATCTGGGTCTGGCTCAAATGATCATCATTGATATTGGTCGCCTGCCGCTTCATGTATTTGTATTCCTTAACAAATTCATTGTCTAAAAAGCGTAAAGCATTTTTGATAACGCTTTGCATTTCTTCTTTGTTCGAAGTAACAGACAGATGCTTCAAATGCCCCATGCCTGAAATAATATGCTGCGTAACAAAACGACTATCTGGTCCACCATTAAACCACGGCCATGCTCCTGAGCTCTTTTGATTTTGCTTTAGTTTGTTCAAAGCAGATGCCTGCTCATTTTTCATCTTATTCAAGTTGAATAATAAAGCAATGCGTTTTTTCTGCTCGGTTTCCGATTGTGCATCTCGTAACCAGGGAGTCTCTTGAATTAATAATGATTTTAATTCTTGATTTTTCTCCAAATTGCTCACCAAGGCATCTGAATTCGCCCATTGTTTAAATACGTCTTGTATTCTCGGATTACTATTGGCAATGTGACTAGCCAAGGTATTCGCATAATATTTTGAAAAGGTCTGCTCGTTACATTCATACGGATACTCCATTAAATAGGGGAGAGCCTGTACTGCATACCAAGCAGGGTTGCTTGTAACCTCTAGTGTAAGCTTATGGTGTTTAAGGGTAGTCGAAGATGTATTCTTCAGTTTATCTAAAGTGAAGGTCTTCGTTTGGTTACTGCGCACCCACATTGGTAGTGTTTCCGTAACTAACATTCTGTTTGTTAAAACTGGGAGTACATTTTGCTCGCCATCACTAAAATCACCAGCTTTTGCAATAACCGTATATTGAACGGCCTGTATACCTTCCGGAATATTTAAGCGCCATGAAACCTGACTATTGCCCATTGAATCTACTTCAAAAGAGCGAACATTAATTGGGTTTGGAGTTTCTCCTGCAGGAGTTTCAATTAATCGACCTAGTATATCTAATCCCGTTACGGCATCAACCAATTTTAATGTAGCCCTCCCTGAAAGAGCCTTTTCTGTTAGATTTGAAATTTTAGAACTAATATAAATTTCATCTCCTTCTCTTAAAAAACGAGGAGCATTCGGAATAACCATCAACTCTTTTTGAGTAACAGTTTGCATACTTTTATAGGCGCTTTCTAATTTTTTGTTGTGTGCTAATAATTGCACATTCCATTTAGTAAGGGCTTCTGGAGTGGTAAAGCTAAAAGTCACATTACCTGCTGCATCCGTTTTTAATTGTGGAAAGAAAAAAGCATTTTCTTGCAGGTTTTTCCGAATTTTCACTTCTTCTGAAACACTTTTGTTAGCATCTTTATTTTTTGGTTTAGGTATAGCCTCTTGAGCATTAGATGAATTTACAACAGCCCTATTTTGCTCTGCGACTGGCGCAGCTGAAATATTCGAAACTCCAGCATCCAATTCAAATTCCATAGAATCTTCCATGGCGCCTGGCGATGATTTTTTCATCATTCTACTACGGCTTGATTTGTAGTATAATGCTCTTCCATATCCAAAATGTAGACCGAACCAATTGAATGAATCAAAGTAAATATTATCATACCCATAATATTGATTGTCGGCATAAGTATTAAAAGAAAGCGTGCCAAAACAGTTATAAGCATTTGCAGTTCGATTAGAGTAGTAGGTAGGCCTAACCAACGGGTTAAATCCCCAATAATGACTTCTAAATGTATCAAGCGATGCATCATACATATTTGCTAAAAGCTCAGCAGCAACTTTATCACCTTTCGGACCTTTGATTTTGAAAGACCAAGTCTCATCGGTGCCTGGTTGTAACTTATCACGGAAAGTTAAA
>CALLIG010000274.1 GCA_938009735.1 uncultured Flavobacteriaceae bacterium | reverse complement strand
AGAAACAGTATTTTCAGTAGTTCGATACAAGTACGAAACTGTTGTTCTAAATTTTGTTGAGAAAGGTACTTCGATAGTGGTGTTCGCAAAATAAGCTGCATTATTACCATTATCAAAAGTATGGGCAGCATGTACCTCAACACTCGGTGTGTGCATTAAGTTTAACTTTTCGATAAACCCAATGGCGTCTTTTTGGTTGTCGTAAAATTTGAGCGTATTATAAGCCGATTTATAAGCAGGAATAATTCGATCTGCTGCAAACATAGCGTTTGCTTTGCCTAAATTCCCATCAAAGGAGCTTCTGTCGTTTACTAAAATAGCATTGTAGCTTCGTACACTTTGTTTAGAATCACCTGTATATAAACCTACTGTCGCTTTAAGCGCATGAATCCAATTTTTATTGGGATTTTTTTGTTCAAGGCTATCGATTTTTCGTTTCGCAGAGACAAACTTTTTATTCCAGATTAAGGCTTGAATATATCTATCATACGTTTTTTCTGTAAGTTCTAAATCTTCAAATTGCAATACTTTAGATTTTGAAATTTTGGCAACTACCAATGCTTGTTTATCATTTTCTCCTATATGCTCTGCTAATGCAATTCCATTTAAGGCAGTAATAGAATCTTTAGGAGATATAGCATATCGTTCGTACATTTTTTTTGCAGACGCTACCTGTTTAGTTATCAGGTATAAATTTGCCAAATTTAAAAGAGCATCTTTATCTTCAGGAAAATCAACAAAAATCTCTTTTAATAACTCCTCTCCTTTTGCATAATCCTGTTTGTTAACAAATGAGTTAGCATATCCTAAGCGCATGTATTTACGTGAAGTTTTAGCACTTGCATTCACAGGGTCTAAAACAAGAGCTTTTTCTACCAATTCTAATGCATCTTTATATTCCTTTAGGTTACTCAATGTATTTGCATAACCCAAAACAGCTGCAAACTTATCAGGATAGTCCTTCACCATTTGGGCATAAAGAGGTTTTGCCTCCTTATATTTTTCGGCCCACAAGAAAGATTCATTATAATTGATAGCAATTTCAAAATCTCCAGGATATTCTTCTAATAATTTGGCAAACAAGCCTGTTGCTTTTGATGGTTCTCCACTTAAACCAACTGCCCTCCCGTAACAAAGCTTCGCCGTTTTATTCTCAGGATTATTTTTCAAATAAGCATTGAAGAAAGTCTCGGCTTCTTCAAAATCTCCCTTTTCTAAAAGCGTAAACCCCTCTTGCATTTCATTTTGAGCTAACAAAACGAAAAAAGAAAAAAAGGCAATTATAAACAGGTAAAACTTAATCATAAACACGTAAGATTATTATTACAAATACATAACGCCAATAATTTTTATTTATTGGTGTAATATGTTAATACAAAGGTAGAAGGCCAGTACTAACCTCGGAAGTATGAAAACAACCATTCATCTATAGCAAATAGCGAACGAACTAACCTGAACAATTTCACTCAGCAACTTTACCGAAATTTGGTGTGAGTTAAGAAGCTAAACGAATATTAATGGCAATTCAGGTTGCAAAACATCTAAGTGCTATAACAGTTTGAAGCGCATTACTCAGATAAAATATCAAACCAATAAATTAAAATAGTAATTAAGAAAGTTCCCCCGAATTGTTATTTAAGGGTAGTTAGATTCTAAGTCAGATAATAGCTGCCCTAAATAACTTTTTAAAATAGATATAAGACCGAATTGAAGAATGATACAAATGCAGCTTTAACCAAGTGCTATCAATAATTAGCTCTCATTCTATCGAGCGCATTATTAATTTGCGATGATGTAGTTAAACGAATAAGAGTGAAACTTTACAATAAATAAGTCATACATCGTTATTGTAAGAAGAAGATTACAAGTATTAATGCTTAATCATAATAAACAATAGCGTTAATATAAGTTCACCAAAATTAACCGAAATAGAAGAGTACTATTATTTTTCTAACCAATTAATATACTTTAACCATGAAAATTCTAACCATTGATGACCAAGAATTAATTCTTTTATCCGTTGAAAAAAGGCTCAAAGAATTAGGGTATACAGTTATGACAGCAAATTCAGGTCAGAAAGGAATAGATCTTTTCGATTCTTTCAGACCCGATCTTGTTTTAGTTGACATTAACATGCCCGATATGTCAGGCCTTGAAGTTGTCAAACATATACGTTCAAATGATGAAATAAAGATTCCGATTCTAGTAATGTCAGGTAATACCGAAGAAAACATCATAATGGATGGCTTTACTTTAGGTATTGATGATTATATGAAGAAGCCAGTCAGCTTAGATGAAATGGCTGCAAGAATCAAAAGACTTATAGGTGCCCCTGATGTTGCAAAAAACATTGATAGCGAAACAGACACTCAAATGCTGCAAAAAAATTGTGTTGGTGTAGTTATACCATGTTACAATGAAGAAGAACGTCTTTCGAGTACTGAATTTAAAGATTTTGCACATAAAAATTTAGGATATCATTTATGCTTTGTAAATGACGGTAGTACCGACAAGACTTTAGAAGTATTAGAAGAACTTAGAAAAGGCAATGAAAGTAATATTAGTGTTTTCAATTGCGAAAAAAATGGAGGTAAGGCAGAAGCTGTTCGTCAAGGAATGCTTCACTTGCACAAAGACAGTCAGTTTGATTACATAGGCTTTTTAGACGCAGATTTATCTACTGATTTTAGAGATTTTGATGATTTAGTTCAGACACTTGAAAAATCTGATTTCAAAATTGTTAGCGGATCTAGAATGAGTCGAATGGGTGCTGATATTACCAAAGAATCTGCACGTAAAATTATAAGTATGACTATTAATTTAATCATACGATCTATCCTCAGAATGCCTTTCAACGATACACAATGTGGCGCTAAGATTATGACCAGAGATATCGTGCCGATGCTTTTTGAAAAAGCATTTATTACCAAATGGATATTTGATGTTGAGATTTTCATGCGAATGAGAAAACATTACGGCAAAGATAAAGTGATACAATTGATATGCGAGCAACCATTAAAAAGATGGATTCATGCAGATGGCTCTAAATTATCGATGAAAGATTCAGTCAAAATTGTCGGTCAATTGGCAAAAATTGCAATCAGCTACAGGTAGACTTACATTTTAATATAAAAATGTTGGAGGATATTCGGAATCAATAAACATTAGGTAATGGTTATAGGTCCGTAAGGACTGGTATTCTAAAGATAGCTTCCGTTTCTGCAAAGAATCTTATTTCATATTTGATTAAACATTGAAAAAATCATACCCTAAAACAAATAAAAATGGCTCTAGAATTAAATCACAAGAATAACATGTATGAGGTTTCAGGCATACTAAATGCTCTAAATGCAATTGCTTTAAAAAAGCATTTTGAACAGTTTCTTACCGAAGTTGATGATCTCATTTTAAGTCTAGACAATGTCACTACCATGGCACCGAGTAGCGCTTTTACAATAGAAAAATTATATCTCGATTTTATTAAGGATAGAAAAGGTTTCCAAATTATCGGTAGAGAGAACAAAGATATTGCTATGGTCATGAAGGATACAAAAACTTCTTATATACTAAGTGATGACCGCTATTAGAATTGCTTTAAAAAAGATTTCCCCCCAACAAATGTTTATGGGTAGTGCTGTTATCGTAAATGGCGGCAACTACCTGTATAATTTATTGCTTGGTAGACTATTGGGGCCCGAAGCTTTCGCTGACGCGGCTCTTCTAGTTACACTTCTTTTAGTTTTATCTTTTGTTGGAATGACTTTTCAATTAGCCACTACCAAATTCGCTGTGCTTTTTTCTGGAGAAACTTGGACTGCATTTAAAAATTCGATGTACAAATATGCATTGATTTTCGGTTTGTTTACAGGTACTATTGTTCTATTATTTTCAAAATCTCTTCAAGCGCTTTTTCATACCCAGAACCATTGGATGTTTGTTCTTTTTGCCGTGGCAATACCTCTATATTTTATAATGAGTGTCAACCGTGGAAGATTTCAGGGCGGACAAGAATTTGTAAAACTAGCGGGCACCTATCAAACTGAAATGTGGAGCCGTTTACTATTGACCTTTGTTTTCTTGTGGTTTATTCCATTAGAACCAGGTATTCTAATTGCTATAGGTATTGGTCTATCCTTTTTGTTTGGTCTTTTTCCTTCTGATTTAAAAGGAATAAAATTGTTCTCAAAAAGTCAACTTGCAGGTGATAATTTAAAACAAGTGTGGGTCTTTATAGGACTGACAGCAGGTTATGAACTCACACAAATAATAATTAACAACAGCGATGTCTTACTAGTAAAGCATTTTTTTAACGCTGTAGACGCAGGTTTATATGCTTCTTTAGCCTTAATAGGCAGGGTGGTATATTTTGTTGCTTGGATGTTTGTTATGCTTTTAATGCCTACCGTAATGCAAAAACAAAAAGATGGTGAGCCAACAGCACCTGTACTTTTTAAATATGTATTTTTTATCGGCGGCTTATCAAGCTTAATAGTTATTATGTGTTATCTAATGCCTGAGACAATTATCAATCTAATGTTTGGTGAAGCTTACATCTCTGTTGCTGGCCTCTTATGGCAATATGCATTAGCTACTTCTTTATTTGCGGTATCTAATATTTTCGCATACTATTTTTTATCATTAAATCAATATGCGCCTGTAATTCTCTCAGGCATAATAGGTCTTTCTCAAGTAGTTTTAATAACACTATATCATAGCAGCCTTACAATAGTAGTTCAAATGCAAATAATTGCAATGATCATACTATTGGTCGCTCAATTATTATTTTTTATTCATAAAAACAAAAAAGTCACAGTTTAGTGATTCACTAATAAAATATAAATCTAACCAAGATGAAATTAGCAATTGTAACCGCCTACCCCCCTAGTAAAGTAACCTTAACGGAATACGCATATTATTTAGTCAAACACTTTAGACTACAGGAAGAAGTTTCTGAAATAATCTTAATTACAGATTACACAGAAAAACCGAAAGATCTAGCTTTTGGAGGTGAAGGTTGTAAAATCACAGTAAAAGAAAGTTGGAAGTTTAATAGCTACACGAACCTATTTAGCATTAGTAATACCATTGCTAAAACTAAGCCCGATGCAGTATTATTTAATCTTCAATTTTTAAAGTTTGGAGACAAAAAAGTTCCAGCGGCTTTAGGTCTTATGCTTCCAATGTATTGTCGAATTAAAGGCATACCTACTATTTCATTATTGCATAACATTTTAGAGCAAGTAGATTTAGAAAATGCTGGGTTTACGAAGAACAAACTATTACAAAAGGTCTATAACTTTATTGGTAGTACCTTAACACGTTTTGTTTTATCATCTGATATATTAGCAGTAACGATTAGTAAATACGTTTCAATACTTGAAGAAAAATATAAAGCACGCAATGTTGCATTGATTCCACATGGTTCTTTTGAAACACCACCAGAACCTAGCTATATTTTACCTGAAGGCCCAAAACAAGTTATGGCTTTCGGAAAATTCGGAACCTATAAAAAAGTAGAAATTCTTATTGAAGCCGTTGAATTAATACGCAATAGAACTTCAGAAGACATTGAAATTGTAATTGCTGGTACTGATAGCCCGAATACTCCAGGGTACTTAGATGCAATGAAAGAAAAATATAGTCACGTCCCACAAATTAGATTTACCGGTTACGTAGCCGAAGAAGATGTGCCTGGTTTATTTGGAGAAAGTGCTGTTACTGTTTTTCCTTATACCTCCACTACTGGTAGTTCTGGTGTATTACATCAAGCCGGAAGTTATGGTAATGCGGTGGTTTTACCTGATTTAGGTGACTTGAGTATTCTAGTTAAGGAAGAAGGATATACAGGCGAATTTTTTGATCCTACAGACACGAGTTCTTTAGCAGATGCTATTGAGAAAATTATTACTCAAGAAGACTATAGAATAGCTTTGGGCCAAACCAATTACAAAGCAGCGTGCTCCTTACCTATGTCTGAAATTACCAGAATGTACGTAGACTTTTTTAAAGCTATTAAAGCTTCTAAATCAGAAGGATTCAAACTTGATTTACCAAAGAAAATTAGTGAGCTAGAAGAACAGCATATTTAAAATATTGGTTAGTAGAAGTGAAAAGGGGATAACTTAAGAGTTATTCCCTTTTTTTATGGCACTTGTTTTAGTAATTCAAATACTTCTTTTCGATTACCATCTAGGTCAATACACCCGAAATGATGTTGCTTTCTAGTCCTCCACGGTAAGCTTCCAGCAACTGCAGTAGGTACTTTTTCAAAATCGTATAATGTCCAGAATATAAAAGGTACTTGAGCTTCAGCTAATTGCTGTTGCATGGTTGTATAGTATTCGACTTGCTTCTCATCGCTGCCTAGGTAAAGATTCCAAAAGCCATCGTATGATGAATACCCATACTCTTGTAAAACCAACGGCTTATTAGAAATAGTAGTTTTAAGCTGATTGTGCGCGCTTAAAAATTCTTCTGGTCCACGATAATAATGGTAGGAAACATAATCAACTTCGTTTGCCAAATGAACAGCAGCTTCTGGGCTTGACCATCCTATAGTTACCAGATGCTGTGGATCCCATTTTTTTATCTTACTACTCATCTCTTCAAGCCAGTTAAGTACTGCTTGTCGACCACGTGAGTCAAAATCTAAATCAGGTTCGTTCTTAATATCCCATCCTAATAAAGCTGGATGATGTTTTAATGTAGTAACTATGGTTTCGGCATGTCTTTGTGTAAGTGACCAATTTGACACATCATAATCTCCATAAAAATCGAAAAGAGTGACCATCACTTTTAGCTTATTTTCTAAGGCCAAATCTAAAGTCTTTTTAAGGCGATCTAGTTTTTCAACTTTTACGTCTGCCTTTCCAAAATCTTCATATTGAACAAAGATTCGTATGGTGTTTAGGCCCATCTTGTTTATGATCGCGAAGTCATTATTAATGATACTATCATTAAAATTTTTGCCAAAAGTATCCCACGGGGTTTTTTGCGGATAATAATTGATGCCTTTCAAATTATTGACCTCGCTCAGCAAATTAGCAATATCTCGTTTTGATTCCGTTTTGATAATTTCAACTCTTTCTATTTCATTAAGGTGTCTTATCCTCCAAAAACCATCTTCAAGAAGCATCATTACCTGGTAACTAGCAGTATCTTTTTGTTTGATAACAGGTGATTCTCCCTGATACATTTCTTGATACTTTTCTACTTCACTATCTGTGAAAACTACTAGCGTACCATCTTCACTATAAAAATCTAAATCTATAAAATGTTCTAAAGTGGTAGCTTTTGACCAATTATCACTTTTAATATTTAAATCAATGAGTTCATATATTCTTGCCCTCGCGCTATCAGTATAGAAGTCGGCAACGCCATAGCGATCATTCTTTTTGTAAGCAATATTCCGAACATGCCACGCATTAAGATAGTCTCGTTCAATTTCTTTCAAACTTGGTTCTTCCATAGGTCGACCAGGGTTCTCTGTATTACCCCAAGTGACTTTTGGCGCATATACTTTATCCATGGGCATTTCTAGATGCAGCATTGATGATTTGTCTGCGCCCGTGTTCAAATAAGATAAAACAGCGCTAATACCAGATACAATCAATATGTTAATCGCGAAAAAAGACACGATCAACAAAATTCGATAAATGGTTTTAGTCAGTTTATTCTTCATGAATTTCTACATCATATTTCTTAATTATACCAACCGACTTGACAACCAAATGATAATTACCATTTACATAATACTCAGAAGGAAGTTCTATAGTACCTAAACCTTTGTTGGATGTAATCTTTTTTGAATCTAAATATTCTCCTGAACTTGAATAAACATCAAGCTGTATTAATATACCATCAGGAACCAATTGCTGCATAAAACTTTTTAATGGCCCAATCATAATTTTACGATTATCAGGAGAAAATTTTACATCGAAGTCAGTAATTGCTGTATCGAAATCTATTTTTATAGTATTACTTTTTGCAGCGCCAGTAACAAAGGCTGTAATTCTCCACTCGCCTTTTTCAGCAGGATGGAGCATTGCTGCTTTAGCAATACCACCAATAGTGGGTGCAACTGTTTTTAAAAGTGCACCTTTCGAATTTTCAATAATAAAATTCACCGTAGTACCATCGCTAATGATATTGTCAAATTTGTCTCTTATAACATTCGTATTAAAACTCATTATTTGATTGCCGTCTGCGAACTTATGATTGCGCTGCGATTCAACCAAAAAAGACTCTGCATTTGCAGCAAATACAATTGTAGTAAGCTCTTTGGAAGTTATTTCTTTTACGGAAGAAGTCACTAATATTCTACCTGCCTTGTCTTCAGAATAAATTCTTTTCCAAGAAATGAAATCTTTAGAAGGCACTACACTTTCAGAAATGGTATTTAAAAACTGTGACTTAATTAAAGCTTCAGTTCCTTCAGGATAAACATTATCAAAAGGGTCAGTAGCAATACTAACCAACATTGAAAAATCAATACCTCCAGCTGTTATACTTCTTGGCCCAAAATATGTTTCAAGAGAAGGTTTTGAATTAGTTTGAGGTATTATTTTAAAAGATCCCTGCTTAACTGATTTCCCATTAGAATACAATACCCAATTGCATAAACCTGATTTTCTGCTGAAATTTTTGGGAATATTAAAGGTGATTTCTTGATCGTTTATTTCGGGCAATAAAATAGAACTACCAAATGCATTCGATAGTACTAGTTGTGCATTAACTTTTAGTGTAGTTTGAAACTTTAGATTTATAGGTTGGCCTGCCATAAAAACACCTTCATTCGTACTTAAGATTATATTATCATTTTCTTTAACAACATCTTTCTCTGGTTCTTTAGAACAAGAAAGCTGAAGTAAAATGAGTAGTAAGAGGTATATCGGTCTCATATTATTTGGGGTTTCCGATATAACTGTTAATATCAAATTTCAAAAACGAAAACCCTTTGCCTGTATAAGGTTGTTCTTGATCATGGCCATGGCTATAGTCACGATTAGGAAATACTTTTTTGGTAATTGAAGCATTTGGAAGTCCATTAACAAAACAGTTTTCAAGACTGCTTTCAATAACTTTGAGGCTATCAATATCAATGGGCTTATAGTTAAAAAATTGCTTTCGTTGCACTCTCACACCTTCAGGCATAAACTGATGATCTACCCATAACAGTTCATGATTCTCATCATAATAAGAAATCAAAAGTTGCGGGATTGTCACTTCTTGAATTCCACCGTTATAAAGAACTCCATCAATTCCGTGATCTGTAAAATCTAGGTTTTGAATCGCTACACTTTTATATAAATCTGTGTTAGCGGTATTACCTGCAGATTGCAAGTTAAACTTGACGGGTTGTTCATCCAAAGCAATCGGCGTAAACTGATCAGGGTCAAAAGAAGGCGGCATAGTATCTTTAGTGGAAGACCAGGCAATACCCTCAAAATTGATTTTAAAAGGCGTTGTTTCTTTAGGCATTAATTTATGCTTGATATGAAACTTCGCATTGTATATAGCTAATTCTTTGTCAACATCATTATATAGAGTAGCCTTTATTACTACGTCAGCGGGAATGTCGTCGACATTTTGAAGCTCTCCAATGATACTAAATTGGCCTTGATAAGAGACTAATTTAGCGGTCAAAATCTCTAGTACAGGTTGTTTCAAAACATCTTCGTGATGCGTTTGTTGCGTGGTTATTTTTCGCCGACCATGATTATAAAAAGTGGTTGTATTTTGAGTAAATAATTGGTCAGGCGGTATGTCGCTGTCTTTTTTAATGGGTATGACATACCATTCACCATCTTTTTTGATTAACTCATGAAAATAATCTTTCCTTAGTTTTTCTAAAGGCGTTATCCATCTAGTGGAAACCTTTGCTTTTGCCGAAACATCAGTTTCATTGACAATTTCAATGGCAATAGAATCTAACTTTGCGTAAGAACTTAAAATACCGTCAGTTACCGAAACCTCTAACATGTATTGATCAATCGTGACTTCAGAAGATGGGTCTATATAAGAATAAGCGCGTTCAAAGTCTTTGAAATCTAAAGCATCATAGTAGGATTCGACAACATTTTTTGGTGACAGTTGCGCCGTGTTTTTTACATAGAACACATAAATTCCATACCCTAAACATGCGAGTACTATAAGTGCCCATGCATTATTGACTAGTATTATTTTCTTAGGAAACTTATCATATGCAACCGACAATTGCATGAAACTAGGTTGCTCGCCTTTTCGTTCTTTCAATTTCTTTAGCCAAAGCATCATTATATTAACTATAAATGCAAAAATCACAGTAAGCCCCGGAATAAATCCCCACATGATATTTAAGAAAACAGGGGTGTCTTCTTTGGGTAATATTTCAGGCAATGGAGGCACGTTTAACTTCTCCCATACCATAATACCGTTTTCTAATTGTTGTAATCGCTGCCAACCACAGAAGTAAAGTATAGGATCATAAAATTTATCATTAGAAAATATATACTTCAAATTATACTTTTCGGGTACTGTCAAAAACTGCTGTAGAGAACCAATACCTTCAACGCCTCTAAATTTTGAATTTTCGATTCGTTCAATGGCTCTTGTCGTAAGTTCTGGTAGTCTACGAGCAGAATGGTAATTACCATCAACAGTCATTGCCATCGTCTGTGCAGATAACCATGCCATTTGATCACCAAAACCTAAGGGTAGATAACGCCAAGAATCATGCGAATCTTGACTTAAAAAATTAACGATAGGTAACATTTTTATTTTGGTAGGTTGAGAGGGTCTAAAATAACCCAAGGTCATTGTGAAACCTACCATTAATAAAAGACCAGCGGCTAGTGTACCTCCTAAAATTCTGTGGTATGTACGGCCATAAATTTGTTGTATTTTTTCTTTTAAATCTCCTTCAACTAAACGATATGCAAATTCTCCAAAAATTGGGAGTGCCATTATGGTAGCCCAAAGCGTAAATCTATCTAAGGTTAAAATATTAAATGCGGTTTCACCTAAAAGCTTCAAAGGAATAGGTGTTGTACCACCTGTTCCTAAAATAGTCAACATAGTAAATGACATACCAAAGAACATATATCGCTTACTGTAAAACCTATAAAACAGATATGGGAGTACAAATAATAAAATACCCCAAGGGATAATAAAAAACACTAACCCTGACGACGTTACTTCTAAAAAATTATCTCTAGAACCATGTGGAATCGGAACCTGCGTAATTGGATTTCGCTTGGAATTATACCAATATGGAAGAATACATGTGATTATCAGCACCAATGAAGAACCTCCAAATATGACAATTCTCCAAAAACATTGTTTGAAAGACTTATAAAAAACTTTAAAAGATACTTTCTTAATAGAGTCTACTTGTTCATTCGCAGAATCCATTACCGCCATTCCTAACAATGGAAATATAAAAAATACCATTCCAAAAATAGGTGTCACGTGATGTGAAGTAACTGTTACTGAAATCAATGTAAGTGATGAAAGTAAATACCGATACTTACCAGATCTTGTCCATAGATAAATTTCTGGCATTACATGCAGCAAAATAGATAGTGCAATTATACTTGGTAGTTGACCAAAAATATGGAGTGTTTCAATAAATGTTGAAGAGAATACAGCTAGTAAGGCTGTATACCCGGCTACCTTTCTATTTCCAGTTATAAGAGCAGCAAATCGATAAGCCCCTGTAATAAAAAGAATAATGCCAATTATGGCAACGGTGAACATACCAAATTTTAGCCCCCCAATTTTGGATAATAAGCCAATAGTTTGATGTATTAATGGAGGGTACGATTGTACTGTAAACCCCGTATACCAATGATAATCCCAAGGCTCAAACCAATCAGTTGCATAATGACTTGCAAAAAAAAGATGAATCAACGCATCATAGGTATATTCCAAAGTAAAGAAGATACTAGAACCATGAAAAGCAAGCCCAATTATGAGCGCTAAAATCAATAGATTATTTGTTCTTTGAAAGACTTTCATTGTAGGAAAATATAACATGATAAAGGTATTTATATTGTGTAAATATCCCGTTATCATTGGTCGTCCATAAAATAAAATTCACCTATAGAAAAATGTCATTGGCCTTTCACCTCCTTTTTAATCAGTCAGATCGCAATATTTTTGACATGCACAATCATAACAACAAGTTAATAACACTTATAACTCCTAAACCTGACCTATGAAAATTTTAGCAATTGATGACCAGCAATTAATTCGAATATCTGTCCAAAAAAAACTTACCGAACTCGGTTATGACGTAGAAACGGCGAATTCAAACGAAGAAGGAATTCTATTATACAATTCATTTAATCCTGATTTGGTGCTACTTGATATGAACATGCCTGAAATGTCTGGCTATGACGAAGTTCTATACACAGGTATTGAAGTGGTTAAGTTTATCAGGTTATTTATGAGAAGAGATACACCTATAATCGTAATGTCAGGTAATACAGATGAATCCGTTATTAAGGAAAATTACAAATTAGGTGTCAATCACTATTTAAAAAAGCCAGCAAGTCTCGAAGAAATGGCTAAAAAAATTGAAAAATTAATCGGACTACCTAAGCAAATTCAGAACCTTCAGTTAAAAGAAGACCTGTGTGATTAAAGCAATTCATTTAGAAAAAAATATTGGTATCTCGATTACCTATGCATTCGATCTAAAATCTCAATGATCTCGGTTTTTTTACGAACAGATACCGGTACATTCTCTCCGTTTTTAAGCATTAAATATCCACCATCTGTTTTGATGTAAGCACTTATACATTGAAGGTTCACCAAGTGACTTTGATGAATGCGTACAAAATCATAACTCTTAAGCATTTCAGCAAAATACTTTAAGGTCTTAGTAACAAAAATTTTGCGCTTGTCTTGCAAATGAAAAATGGTGTTGTTACTGTCAGACTCACAACGAATAATATCATCTAAACTTACAATGATGATCTGATCTAGTGTGTGCAATGATATTTTATCTGGCTTTTGATCTGGTGCCGCAATAGTATCTTTCAATATTCTTAAGCGTTCTTTATTGGGTTGTATTTGTTCTTTTGCCCTTTCAATAGCCAAGCTTAAATCTTCATGAGCATAAGGCTTAAGTACATAATCAATAGCTGCGAATTTAAAGGCGCGAATTGCGTATTCATCACTTGCAGTAACAAAGATGATTTTTGATTTCAGATCAGGAAAAATCTCTAGAATATCAAAGCCCGTTCCGTCACCTAGCATAATATCAAGAAAGAGAATATCTGGTTGATTTTTACGCAACACTTTTGCAGCTTCAACCACACTCTGCGCTGTTGCAATAATATCAATTTCAGGGTGTCTCGTTTCAACATCCTTCTTCAATAATGCCAAAGCATCAGACATATCTTCAATAATAATAGCTGTAAGCATAGTGTCTTTAATAATCAGTTAATAATGGGATTTTAAAAGTAATCTGGGTGCCTCCAATAGTGCCATCTTCTTTTTCAATTTCAATAATTTGTAACGCATTTTTACCAGAAATAGATTCTAGTCGTTCTTTGGTTACTGTCAATGCCATAGATTGATGGTCGGTTTTTACTTTTTCTCTTTGTGACTTAAAAATACCTATCCCATTATCAATAATACTGCATTGCAAATGTGTTTCAGAAGTATTGAAAGTTATTTCTAATACACCTTCTTTATCTCCCTTTAAAATACCATGCCTAATTGCGTTTTCAACAAAAGGTTGAATCAACATTGGTGGAATTAATATTTCTTCAGCGCTGGGTTCTGTTTGAACTTCAATAGCATAAACAAAAGGTTTGGGAGCCATTAGCTTTTCTACCGCTATATAATGCTCCAATGCTTTAATTTCTTGATCTAAGCTGATAGTCTCTTTTCTTGAATTTTGAAGAGTCTCTCTCAGTAAAATTGCAAAACTATTGATAGTCGTATTCATCTTTTCGGGCTTGCTAATCGCCATGGCTTTTATACCATTCAAAACATTAAAGATAAAATGTGGATTCATTTGCAAACGCAAGGCTTTCTGTTCTAATGTTAACAGGTAATTTTGAGTTTGTAGGCGCTCTTGTTCCGCTTTATTTTTTGCTCTTATCTTTCGAATATAAAATAAACTTATCCCTAATAATAAGAGAACTGAGAAAGCCAAAACTGCCCATTGAAACCAATCTTTCTTGTACAGCGGACTATCGATAAAAAAACCAAATTGAATAGGGTCACTTTGTACCCATCTGTGATTTCTAGATTGTACTGAAAACGTATGTGAACCGTAGGCAAGGCCTGCAAAATTTTGCTTCTGCTCTTTCACCCACGGGCTCCAATCTGTATCGTCCAATTTAGATCGGTATTCTATTTCATTGGGGTGATCTAAATCAACAGTTCTAAAAGAGAAACTAAGTTGGGTTTGATCTGGTGTTAATTGCAAAATTTTATCACTATTCGTCCAGTCTTTTAGATTCAACGAATCAATATTTTTATAAGCCTCTGCCACCCCAGTAAAATATACATTTGGTGGTGCAGTTGTATTAATGCTTTCATTTGGCAAATGCTGTATTAAACCATAAATAGCTCCAAACCAAAGATTACCAGCTTCATCACTATCAACAGCATTCAAGCAAGTTTCAATTCCTAAAAAGCCATCATTTCTACCAAAATGATAAACGTCAATAATCTCATTGGCTACATTCAACTCAATTTTATCAACACCACGTTCGGTACCCGCCCACAAGTAACCTTGATCATCAAAAATCAATTGGTAAATATTATTAGAGGTTAACGTTTTAGCTCCTTTGAGCTGTTGAAAATTTGTTGGATTACTACCATTTGCATACCAAAT
>CALLIG010000273.1 GCA_938009735.1 uncultured Flavobacteriaceae bacterium | reverse complement strand
TGCAAAAAGGCACACGAGGCTTAATTTTTGGAGGAATTTATGTGGCGTATTTAGTAATTAAAGAAAAGTTTAAAAAGAAAGAAGTATAGTATGAAATATAGAAATTTTGGAAAAACGAACTGGCCAGTTAGCGAAATAGGTTATGGCATGTGGGGCATGGCAGGCTGGACAGAGAGTAGTGATATTCAATCTGCAAAAAGTTTAGATCTAGCTGTAGAAAATGGAGTTACTTTTTTCGATACAGCTTGGGGTTATGGCGAAGGGCATAGTGAAGAACTTTTAGGGCAGCTTGTGAAAAGACACCCTTCTAAAAAACTATATACGGCGAGTAAAATTCCACCTAGAAACTTTCAATGGCCCGCAAAGCCTGAATACACTTTTGAAGAATCGTATCCTACAGAACATATTATAAAATACACAGAGAAGACCTTAAAGAATCTTGGGTTAGAGCAAATAGATTTGATGCAATTCCATACCTGGGATGACGGTTGGAGCGACAGAGAGGAATGGCAACGTGCTATAGAAGATTTGAAAGCTTCTGGAAAGATTACCGCAATGGGTATTAGCGTTAACCGCTGGGAACCAGAAAACGGAATCAAAGCCCTAAAAACAGGAATGTTAGATACGGTGCAAGTGATTTATAACATCTTTGATCAAAACCCTGAAGATGTACTTTTTCCGCTATGTGAAGAATTAAATATCGGAGTGATTGCAAGAGTTCCTTTTGATGAAGGAACGTTGACTGGAAACATAACTAAAGAAACTACTTTTCCTGAAGGTGATTGGCGCGGCACCTATTTTGTGCCTGAAAACCTGAATTCAAGTGTTGATCATGCCGACGCTTTAAGACCTTTAATTCCTGAAGGAATGACTATGGCTGAAATGGCACTACGATTTATCACCATGAATAAAGTGGTGGGTACCATAATTCCTGGTATGCGAAAAGAACGTAATGTATTAGCAAATACAGCTACTAGTGATGGAATTGGCTTGAATACTGATCTATATAAAGAACTCAAAAAACATCGCTGGGATAGAATACCAACGGCTTGGTCTCAGTAGGATTATTTTGCGAACAACTGCCCCATGTCTTTGAATGCTTTAAACTCTAATGCATTTCCAGCAGGGTCTAGAAAAAACATGGTTGCCTGTTCTCCAACTTGACCTTCAAAGCGAACATAAGGTTCTATAACGAATTCAACACCTTTTGATTTGAGGGTGTCTGAAAAGGTTTGAAAAACATCCCATGGTAAAACTACCCCATAATGTGGTATTGGTACAGCATGCCCATCAACAGGATTATGATGCAAGTCTTCAGTTGCTGCTTTAGGTTTGTAATGAATAACTAACTGATGACCGAATAAATTAAAATCTACCCAATGGTCGCTGCTCCTGCCTTCTTCGCAATTTAAAATGTCACGATAAAAGGTTCTGCAATCTGCAAGATTATGAACAGGTATTGCAATGTGGAAAGGAGTTACGTTCGTCATGAATATTTTTTATAAAAATATCTATTTTTTAGGACTTTAAGAACTCAATAACCTGATTTCGAACTTTATCTTGATGTAAAGAATGGCCAAGCCCTTTGGTTTTAATAAAGACACTATGCTTCCAATTAGAATGAACTTGCTCTGAAGACCATATTGGGGCAATAGCATCTAATTCGTCATGAATCAAAAGGCCTTTTTTCGTATTGGATTGTATGAATTTTGGGCTGGAAAATTCTTTAAATTTTAGTCCATATGTTTCTATGAAATATTGTTCCATTTCATTCATAAGTTTGCTGCTTGCGCCTAATATGAGTTTGTATTGCCTCATAAAATCAGATAGTTCAGATGGAGCTGCTAAAGAAACTAACTTTTCAATTGTGGTATTTGGGAATTTATGTTGATTGTAAACCATGGTCATGCCACCAAAAGAGTGCCCAATAATATATTTGGGTGCATACAGCTCAATAACAGTTTGAGCGCATTCTGCATACAGCGGAAGTGTCAATAATTTACCAGTAGAATTTCCATGCGCAGGAGCATCCATTGCGATAATATTATAATCTTCAGCTTGTAGTTTCGGAATAAAATCGCGCCAGCGAAAAGTATTGCTTTCCCAACCATGCATAAGTAATACGGTAGAGCCGTTACCTTTCCATCGATACGTTTGTATGCTAAGACCATTAGTTTCTAAAATATCATCTTTAGCATCAGATAAAAAAGCTTTTTGTTGCTTTAGCACTTTACCCTTTCTAGGAGTGCAAAACAGCTTAAATGCTTTTTCTGAAATCTTCTTTTTTGAAAAATGAACTGAGATGTTAAAGTAAAAACCAAAGACCCTCGGAATATATTTATTGAGTATTTTTTTCATTTTTTAAAATAATAGGTTACTTTTAGTAACTAGGTATTAATTTATAACCAAAAATAGACTTTCTTTTTTTAAATTTTAAAGGTTACAAAAAACACAGTAGGTATGGAAATAGAAACTATAACTGATAATCAGAAGGTTAAGGTGGCAAGAAAGTTGAAAAATATGTTTGGTCATATTAATCTGAAAGATCCAACATTAATTTGTCCCATAAGAGACGTGATGGCTTTAGCTTCAGATAAATGGAGTATTCTGATCGTACTTTATCTAGGATATTTTCCTGTATTACGTTTCAACGAACTAAAAAAGAATGTTTATGGTATTTCAAACAAAGTACTTAGTGAACGATTGAAGCATTTAGAAGGTGATGGATATCTAAAACGGACCATGTATGCTGAAATGCCGGTTCGTGTAGAATATAAGCTCACTAATTTCGGACATTCTTACCTTCAAAAATTGATAGAGCTTACAGAATGGGCGCAGACACATAAAGATTGTGTCATTTCGAATCGCACCAAATTTCATGGTAGTTTAGAGAATCAAGAACTAGAAAATCAATTATAACTAGAAGATGTTTACTCCCAGCCCAACATCATATATTTGATTTTTGCATTATCAGGTATTTGAACTTCTTCAATATTCACATTTGAAGTATATCTCAAATTTGCAGGCAACTCCTTTTTGTCAATAGTAAAATATAAATCGCTGTTCTTTATGAAAACGACAACATTGTTCATTGAAGTAAGTAGCTTTCCAAGTTCGTAATTATCTTTAATATCTTTGAAAGTACTGTTTAGTCCGATGCCTTTTTCGGTTTTAAATCTGATATCTTGAATGCGAACATTTTGAATGGTAGCGATACTATCTGTATTTGGAGTTAAGGTCAATAAATGGCTGCCCCCTGTTTCAAAAATATCTATTTTTTTTGCACCAAAACCAACAACTAGTTTTGCGGTGTCTTTTACAATAGAATCTTGGTCATAAATAACCTCTAAATCACGCGCAAGGCTTGATTTATCTAATTTTCCAATACTAGTTTTTGTGATCAGATACGTTGTATCAACTTCTTTTTTGCAGTTCAAAAAAAACAAGAAAGTACAAATGCTAATAGCCATCAAATATTTTTTCATAAACTATCGTAGTATTTTTTTTAACACACCTAATACGCCTCTTATAAACGTCGCGCTAGTTAATACTTTTATAATTGGATTTTGCCGTGTACTTCTTCTGCTTGAAGATTTTCTAGCTTTTGGTTTTGCCTTTTCTTTAGCTGCAATTTTTTCAGCTTTTTCTATTTTCTCATTGAGAATCTCATAAGCGCTTTCTCGATCAATAACCTTCCCATATTTTTTGACCAACTTTGATTTTTTGATAACTGACTCAAGCTCACTTTCTGTAAGAACGTCCATGCGACTCATTGGTGCGCGAAGCAAGGTGGCAGCCAAAGGCGTTGGTCGTCCTTTTTCATCTAATGCGGAAATAAGGGCTTCGCCTATACCTAATGAAGTAAGGACTTCTTTAGTGTTATAATAATCAGATTCAGGATAATTTTCTGCCGTAAGTTTTATAGCTTTTCGATCACGAGCCGTAAAAGCACGTAATGCATGCTGAACCTTCAATCCTAATTGTGCTAAAACTTCGTTCGGCACATCAGTTGGGTTTTGTGTTACAAAGTATAGACCAATACCCTTTGATCGAATCAATTTTACAATACTTTCAATCTGATCCAACAAAGCTTTCGATGCTTCTTTGAAGATGAGGTGTGCTTCATCAATAAATAAGATTAACTCTGGCTGGTCACTATCTCCTTGTTCAGGAAAAGTAGAATAAATTTCAGCCAATAAACTCAACATAAATGTGGAGAATAATTTGGGTCTGTCTTGAATATCAGTAAGACGTAGAATATTTATATATCCTTTTCCGTTTTTATCAATACGTGTTAAGTCATCAACTTCAAATGATTTTTCTCCAAAAAAGAGATCAGCACCTTGTTGTTCAAGTTCTATTATTTTTCTAAGGATGGTGCCTGTTGATGCGGTAGAAATACGACCGTAATCTTTCGTGAACTCAGGTTTCCCTGCTCCGGTTGCATACTGCAATACCTTTTTGAAATCTTTTAAATCTAATAATGGGAGTTTGTTGTCATCGCAATATTTAAAA
>CALLIG010000272.1 GCA_938009735.1 uncultured Flavobacteriaceae bacterium | reverse complement strand
TAAGATGATTGATAAGCTTTATGAAGCTAGCAATGCAGGTGTGAAAATACAATTGATTATTAGAGGGGTTTGTTGTTTGGTGCCTGGGGTGAAAGGAATGAGTGAAAATATAGAAGCGATAAGTGTAGTAGATAAGTTTTTAGAACATACACGTATTTTTGTTTTTGCAAATGATGGCGATGCGAAAATTTATATTTCTTCAGCAGATTGGATGACTCGAAACCTTGATAATCGGGTTGAAATTGGATGCCCTATTTATGAACCTGAGATTAGACAAGAGTTATTAGATACTTTTGAAATGTCTTGGAAGGATAATGTTAAGGCACGTATTTTTAATGAGGAACAAGATAATGTATATCTAAAATCAGGTAATAAGGAAGTGCGTTCTCAGTTCGCGATGTATGATTATTATTTGAAGAAATAATTTTTTCGCAAATACTAATAGTAGTTTTTCAATAGCCAACTAGTTAGCCATGAATAGATTCTTGCGTGCCAAGGTTTTTCATGATTTCAGCTTCATAGGTCAGTAGATCTTCCCATTTTTTGTCTACTTCTTTGCGATCTCCGTATTGGCGAGCAAATTTTAAAAACATGGTATAGTGACTTGCTTCGCTTACCATAAGCTTGTGATAGAAATCTGCTAATTCTTTATCCTCAAGTTCTTCAGATAACAATCGAAAACGTTCACAACTACGTGCTTCAATAAGAGCTGCATATAGCAGTCTGTGAACTAGTTGTGTTGTTCTACTTCCACCTTTAGGGAAGAATTTTATCAATTGTAGAACATAGTCATCTTTTCGATCACGACCTAGTTTTTGACCACGCGCAATGATGCGATCATGAACCATTTTAAAATGCCCCATTTCCTCACGAGATAATGCAATCATTTCTTCAATTAAATCGCTATACTCCGGAAAACTAACAATCAATGAAATGGCTGTACTCGCTGCCTTCTGCTCACAGTAGGCATGATCAGTTAAAATCTCATCGATATTCTTTGCTACAATGTTCACCCAACGTGGATCTGTAGGTAGTTTTAATCCTAACATAACGCTTAATTTAAAGACAAAAATAGCAAGAATTAGATGAATATAAATCTTTGAGAAATTCAGTAAATTAAAAGGGCTCTAATACTATGATATTAGCTATTTTTTCTTTGGATAAATAGCATTATTTTTGAGTAGCAATAAGTCAATCAGCTTTCGGTTTTATTGCAATAGGAAATCATTATCAAACCAAATTAGCATTTTGATGTATTTTAAAGAAACGGGAATTCAGCTTTCTAAAATCATAGAAAGCAATTTAGATACAGTTGCTAAGTATTGGTTAGTGGAAAAGATTGACGCTACTATTCAATCGAAATCTACGAAAGACCTTTATCTCACGTACAGTTTAATAGCGAGTAAAATTGCTCTTGATAACGATTTTGACATTTCGGAAGTTGCTGATGATTTAAAAGAATATATTCAAACTCAAAACGGAAATATTCAACAAATTGCTAGAATGTATTTGTTGAGAAAGGTGCTAGAAGCTGATGAAGATTTTTTTAGCAAGAAAGTTGCTAATATTATTGAGGTTGCCGATACCGGTGAGCTAGAAGCATTTTTGAAATTTTTGATTTTGTTGCCTAATGCTGAAAAGTATAAAATGGTAGCAGTTGATGCCTTGCGTACAAATATTTCAACTGTTTTTAATGCCTTGGCTTACAATAACCCGTATCCGGGAATCAATTTTGATAACCAACAATGGAATCAGATGTTCTTAAAAACAGCCTTCATGCAAGGTGATTTAAGTGCTATTTCGGATATTGATAAAAGAGCAAACAAAGATTTAGCACGAATAATATCAGACTATGCTCATGAAAGATGGGCAGCAGGTCGAGACATAGATCCTGATTTCTGGCGTCCGGTTGCAAAGTTTATAAGTACGGAGCTTTTAGAAGATATGGCGCGATTGCTAAAAAGCGAAAATACTATTGAAAATAGGGCAGGAGCTTTATGCTGTTACTATTCAGAAAATAAAGATGCCAAAAAGTTATTGAATGAGCATCCAAAATTGATCCAACAAATTGAAAATACAACCCTTAGCTGGGAGACCCTAAAAAAGGAATAATGGAAGATAAAATGATGTTTATTGACCCTCATGTTCATATGAGTTCAAGAACTACCGATGATTATGAAGCGATGGCTAAAGCAGGAATTGTTGCGCTTATTGAGCCTTCATTTTGGTTAGGTCAGCCAAGAACAAAGGTGGGGTCTTTTCAAGACTATTATAGCAGTTTAGTTGGTTGGGAGCCTTTTCGTGCTAGCCAATTTGGTATTCAGCATTACTGTACTATCGGTTTAAATTCTAAAGAAGCAAACAATGAAGCCTTAGCAGAGCAAGTTATTGAGCTATTGCCACTTTATGTACACAAACAAAATGTAGTTGCTATTGGTGAAATAGGGTATGACGATCAAACTGCAGCTGAAGATAAGTATTTTAGAATTCAATTAGAACTGGCCAAAGAATTAGGAATGGTTGTTCAAATACATACGCCACATAGAGATAAAAAAGCTGGCACTATTAAAAGCATGGAAGTATGTCTTGAACACGGCTTAGACCCTAAAATGGTTATCATTGATCACAATAATGAAGAAACTGTTGAAGAAGTATTAGATAGAGGATTTATTGCGGCTTTCACCATCTACCCTAATACTAAAATGGGTAATGAGCGTATGGTTGAGGTAGTGAAAAAATATGGTAGTAAAGATATTATCGTTGATAGTTCTGCTGATTGGGGTGTTAGTGATCCGCTGGCTGTTCCTAAAACTGCAGCTTTAATGCTAAAAAGCGGAATTGCTAAAGAGCATGTTATTAATACCTGTTACCAGAATGCACTAGATGCCTTCGGTAAAAATGGAAAAATGAAAGCATCAGATTGGCTGAATGCAAAAGGTGTTAATCAAACAGAACTTTTTAATAATAACAGCGTTTTAAGAGGACAAGATCCTAAAATAGAAAACACAGATAAAATCCACTAATGAATAGTGTTCTAAAGGGCTATTTACAATTAATGCGTCCTGCAAATTTGCCTACTGCTGCTGCTGATATTTTTTCGGGTGTCGCTTTGGCAGGTTTTATAAATTTTTCAGCGCCTGATGCTATATCCTATATGCCATTGGTTTATTTGGTTTTAAGCTCTATTTTTTTATATGCTGGTGGTGTTGTTCTAAATGACGTTTTCGATTATAAATTAGATGCTGTAGAACGGCCTGAAAGGGCAATTCCTAGCGGATTAATTCCTTTGAAATCGGCAGCTTTATTTGGGAGTATATTACTGCTGATTGGTATTTTATTAGCTTTTCAAGTCCATCAAATATCTGGTTATATAGCCATCGCACTTGCTTCTGCAATAGTGCTTTATGATGGATTTTCTAAGAAATATGGATTCCTAGGACCCTTCAATATGGGTATATGTAGAAGCTTGAATTTATTTCTAGGTATGTCAATTCTCGGAGCCTTTACTAATTTGTGGTATGGTATTATTCCATTAGTATATATTTTTGCGATTACATTGATTAGTAGGGGCGAGGTACACGGTAATAATAAGAATCACATTATTTGGGCGGGTATTTTGTACGCTCTCGTGATTTTTGGCGTTTTAGCTTTGGTGTCTGTTGATACGAATCAAATATTACAAACAGTTCCGTTTTTGATATTGTTTGCTTTTATGATATTTAGGCCATTAATAAATGCCTATCGTTTGAATTCACCCGGGAATATTAAAAAAGCTGTAATTGGTGGCGTGCTATCTTTGATCATATTAGATGCAGCGTTAGCAGCCGGTTTTTCAGTTTGGTGGTATGGACTACTAATTTTATTATTATTCCCATTATCAATGCTGCTTTCAAAGTTGTTTGCAGTTACCTAAATTAAAGTTGAAACATTTGAAACCTATAGAGCAATCATTTTCCGTCGCTTACGAGTATAAATTATTTTTTACTCAAGGAGTATTCAATGTGAATAACTCCCAGCTTCTTGATGTTTTAGATGGATATAAAAAGGAAGGAAGCATTAAACTTCATTTTGTTATAGATGACGGAGTTGCGAAACATCATCCAAATTTAATTAAGGAAATAAAAGAGTACTGCGATCATAACAATTCAAAATTACAACATGCCGGAAGCACCGTAGTAACTGGTGGTGAGTATTGTAAAAATGATCATGCAGAAATAGATAAAGTATTAAAAGCGATTAACGATTATCATATTGATCGACATTCTTTTGTTGTTGCGATAGGCGGTGGCGCTGTAATTGACATGGTTGGTTACGCTGCGGCTATAGCTCACAGAGGAGTGAAGTTAATCCGAATACCAACAACCGTTTTATCTCAAAATGATTCTGCGGTAGGTGTGAAGAATAGCGTAAATATTTTTCAAAAAAAGAACTTTTTAGGCACTTTTGCTCCTCCATTTGCAATTATAAACGATAGCGATTTTCTAGTAACCTTAGAACAGCGTGATTGGATTTCAGGTGTGGCAGAGGCTGTGAAAGTAGCTTTAATAAAAGACAATGAATTTTTTGAGTACATAGAAGAAAATGCGATAAAGCTTCAAAAAAGAGATATGGAGGCTATGCAGTATGTGATTTATAAATGTGCAGAAATGCATATGCATCACATTGCGCAAGGTGGTGATCCGTTTGAGAGTGGTTCTTCGAGACCTTTAGATTTTGGTCATTGGGCAGCTCATAAAATGGAGCAGATGACCAATTACAAACTAAGACATGGTGAAGCGGTTGCTAAAGGCATTGCCTTAGATGTTACGTATGCTTGTTTGTTAGATTTGACTTCTCAAGACGATCTAGATAGAATCTTAAAAGTAATGCAGCAAATTGGTTTCGACTTAAGTTTACCTGTCGATTCAAATGAAGCTATAGATAAACTTTTAAAAGGTCTTCAGGAGTTTCAAGAGCATTTAGGAGGAGAATTATGTATTACTTTGATTAACGGAATAGGAGTTAAACATGACGTTAATGTGATTGATGAACAGCAAATGAAAAGTGCTATGCTTCAATTAAACGAAACTTGTAAAATGAATAGGTAGTAGCCCATGCATATAAACGATACGTTTCATTTAAGTTATTGTACAAATATTCATCCCGGGTCTGATTGGGAAAGTACATTTAAGAGTTTAAAAACATATGTGCCTGGCATAAAAAAAGAAGTGTCACCAAATGCAGCTTTTGGTTTAGGTTTGCGACTTTCAAATACTGCAAGTCAAGAATTGAACGGCGGCAATAATATGTCTGAATTCAAGAAATGGTTGCAAGAAAATGACGTTTACGTTTTTACTATGAATGGTTTTCCCTACGGGAATTTTCATGACGAACGTGTAAAAGAAAATGTACATGCTCCGGATTGGACAACAAACAAAAGAATAAAATACACCAAGCGCTTATTTAAGCAGTTGGCAGAATTATTACCTGAAGGAATGTCTGGTGGAATTTCAACATCTCCAATAAGCTATAAGTATTGGCATGATTCTGAAGAAGAGAAACAAAAGGCTTTTAAGATAGGAGCGAAGAATTTAGCAGAAATTGCATTCCAATTACTTGAAATGGAAGCCGTAACTGGTAAATATCTACATTTAGATATAGAACCTGAGCCTGACGGACTTTTAGAAAACAGCGATGAGGTTATTGAATTCTATGAACGCTATTTGATTCCGATTACTACGCAGCTTTTTATAGAGAGAACATCATTATCCAAAGAACATATCAACCACGCTATTAAGAGATACATTACAGTTTGTTATGATATCTGTCATTTTTCATTGGCATACGAAGAGCCTGAAGATACCTTTAAGAAATTTGCTGATGCAGGTTTGACCATTGGAAAGATACAGGTGAGTGCGGCTTTAAAAATACTATATAGCGAAGCAGATGCGGACGAAATATGGAAATCATTAGAGCGTTTTGATGAGCCAACATACCTACATCAAGTAACTGAATTAGTTGACGGTAAGGTGAAAACCTATACGGATTTGCCAAAAATTTTAGAAAACAAAAAAGATTTTAGAGAATTAAGAGCACATTTTCATGTGCCTATCTTTCTAGAGCAGTTTGGTAAATTACATTCTACGCAAGATCATATTTTAAAGGTTGTTGATTATATAAAGCAGAACCCAGTAACCGAACATTTAGAAATAGAGACCTATACTTGGGATGTGCTTCCTAAAGAGCTAAAAAGAGATTTGTCAGAATCTATAGTTCGTGAAATTGATTGGTTAAAAGAAAGATTATAAAGAGATGCAGAAAACGGTAGTCATAAATGTAGTCGGATTAACGAAGCGCCTCATTGGTGAACATACTCCGTTTATAAAAACGTTTTTAGATCAAGGAGCATCGTCCTTCATTACGCCAGTATTACCCGCTGTAACTTGTGCAGCACAATCAACATATCTTACAGGTAAATATCCATC
>CALLIG010000271.1 GCA_938009735.1 uncultured Flavobacteriaceae bacterium | reverse complement strand
AATCTTCTTTACTATTGCCAAGCCTAACCCTGAACCTTGTTTCTTTGCGGTTTTATCAACCTGTTTATAACGATCAAAGATAAAAGGCTGTTCATTTACGGGTATTCCTGTTCCTGTATCTGTAATATTGATTTCTACATTCTTTCCCTTTTTCTGAAGTGATAAGGTCACTTTACCTTTCGGTTCTGTATACTTTATTGCATTCTCTATAAGGTTCTGTAATGCTCTTTCCACCAAACTAACATCAGCAAAAACAATATTATTTTCTTTCGGATCATCGATGTGCAATTCAATTTGCTTTTGTTCTGCAAGCACTTTAAATTTTGCAATTAAATCATGTGAAAGTTCTGTAATTGAAAATGGCTCTTTAACCGGAGTAACCTGTTCCGCTTCTAATTTAGAATATTCAAAGAGTTGATTGATCAACTTTGACAGTTTGTCAACATTGCTGTGTGTAATTTCAAGGTATTCTTGCTTTTCTTCTTCTGAGAGCGTTTCTCTCTTCATTTGAAGCGTTTCAATATAGCCTTTTAATATAGCAAGAGGAGTTCTCAAATCATGAGAAACATTTGCAATTAACTCTCTACGCAACAAATCAACAGATTGCATTTTATCAATGTTTCCGGTAATTGTATCAGCCATTTCATTAAAAGAATTGGCAAAAATTGATATATCAGAACTATCTGGATTTTCAATTCTAGAAGTAAGATCACCTTCTGAAAAACGCCGTACCGTACCTGTTATCAAACGTAAGTTTTTGGTTAAGAACCAAATAGCTAGTAATCCAATTAGCGCTGTAAAAAGCATAGTAAGTAAGAAGGTCCCAAATCCTAATCTAGCAAAATATTGTCCCAACAATGTGCTACTAACTTCTTGAAACTTGTTTCCTGCTAGAATAATATAAACATAACCATCATGACCATCAACTGAATAAGGTGCAGCTGAGAATATTTTCTTCTCTCCAGGGTTACGAGGGTCGTCTCCTAAAACAAAATTCTCTCCTTTATCATTTATAAAAGATTGAAGTGGTGCTAGAGAAACACTTTTGGTAGCGTCTTTATCACTAGGGTCAAGTACAACCGAATATAATATTGCTCCTGCATCATCTAATAAATACACTTCAATACTGCGATTAACAGCCATCATGTCGTGCATCAGATCACCAAATAGTGGCTTATTTACTGTTCCGTCCTCTAAAAACGGTGAGGCATTATTGAATTTTTCTTCAATAACATGATTTGCAACAGAAGCATTAAGCTTTTGAGTAGTCTCTTGATTGTGCAAATTCGCAAAATAACTTGTGATGCCGATGTACGAAACTCCCATTAGTATAACCAATAGAATAAAGGCAATCCAAAGTTTTTTGACCAATTTTGGTGTCAATGTTTTAGTAGTTGTACTCATATAGCAATGTCTTCATTAAACTTATAACCAACACCCCATGTAGTTAAGATATAGGTTGGGTTAGCCATATCAGTTTCAATTTTAGCTCTAAGTCTATTTATATGTGAATTAACGGTATGTTCATAACCTTCAAAATTATAACCCCAAATCATATCTAATAATTCAGAGCGTGTATAATTTCTTCCAGGATTTGATGCCATTAGCACCAAGAGTTCAAATTCTTTAGGAGATAATTCGACTTTTTTATCGCCTAAAACAACTTTGCGTCTATCAATGTCAATTTCTATACCTTCCATAGCTATAGAAGAAGAATTTTTATCTGTGATTTTTGTAGTGTCAGTACGTCGCATCACAGCTTTTACGCGTGCAAGTAATTCTCGAATGCTAAAAGGTTTGGTGATATAATCATCAGCTCCAATCTCTAATCCCAATACGCGATCAATTTCTTCTGACTTAGCTGTAAGCATAATGACTGGAGTATTCTTTTTTTCTCGCAGCTTTTTGCAAATAGTAACGCCATCCATAGTGGGAAGCGTTAAGTCGAGAAGAATTAAATCATAATCGTTATCCAAAGCCATTTGCAGCCCAACTTCCCCATCCATTGCTTTTGAGGTGGAATAAATAAGATCGGTAAGATGTATCTCCAGTAATTTTATGATTTCCGGATCATCTTCTATTATAAGTATTTGTTTCATAATTAATTGGTTACGAAAGAAGTTAAAAAGTATCACACAAATATCACAGACAACCGAAAATAGAAAAACGAGCATGAATAATCGCGTATTGACTATACTTAGTTGGTTATGACTTGAAGGACAACGGATAACTAGTCGAAATGATCACGAAACCCTAACAGTATTTACGCCAAACTTTATGTTTTCGTGACTTTTCGATCATTTTATATGACTTAGTTTGTTAAACAATCTATAAAAAGAAAAAGATGGAAAGAAAATTACTTTTAAAAATGAATGCGAATACTGGCTTGACCTCGAACAGATGGTCAATGTTCATTTGCGCATGTATGATGTTAATAGCCGGTCAGAATGTGCTGGCTCAAGATGCACCACACGCTGGTGAAATCGTTGGTGGTCCATTTGCATTCTGTGTAGATGGTACTCCTGATATGGTTTCAGGACTTTCATTAGAAGGTGACCGTGTTGGATCAATGAGTTCATGGGTTATTACTGATGATACGGGTAAAATATTAGGTCTTCCTCCAACATTAGATGCTGTAGAAGGTGTA
>CALLIG010000270.1 GCA_938009735.1 uncultured Flavobacteriaceae bacterium | reverse complement strand
GTTAAAACAATTTCATTGATAATAGTGAGCTCAGCAATATTCAGCTCCATTCTTTTTTTGTTTTTTGACGTTGTCAAAATCATTAAAAGAAGACTAACAACCCCCAAGATCATGCTCACCGTTAATGGACCATAACTACCCACAATTACAGAAGTATGTATCATTAACCAGTAGCTATCTAGAACAGGTACTAAATTACCAACTGCCGGATCAACCCAGTTTTGATGAGCAAAAAATAGTAACATCGAACAAACAAATGCCGCCGCAGCAAGCGTCATTGAGCTTTTTCTAATAAAGAGCATACCCATACCTATTGTTGCCCATGCAACAAAAAGCATACTCTCATAAGCATCACTCCAAGGCGCATGACCAGAAATATACCAACGCAATATTAACCCAGTTGTATGCCAAATAAAAAGAATGATAATAATTCCTTTCATTACATAACTTACCGCTTTCCAAATCTCACGTTCTTTAAAAATTTGAAAAACTAAAACAAAAAATAAAAGGGCACCTACCAAAGCATAAATAGGATATAAATGATTGAATATGCTTAGTTTGTTATAGACTACCTCGATATTTATTTTCCTTTCGGATGGAAGTACTTCATTACCATTGTTTACTTGGTTTTGTTTGAATGCTCTCAAAAGTTTGTCTGCATCAGCATAATCTCCAGTCTTTATTGCCTTTTGAAGCGTAATCAAGTAATATGGAATCGCATTTTTAATGAAATTTCCATAAAGTGAATCTTGAACAGGATATTGACCACCACGGTATTCTGTTGCAGATATCCACTTGTTATTTTCATCACTTAGTAAAGGAAAAATCTTAACAACATCACCTTGTAGAGCTTGGTCTAATACACTTAGACGCATATGTACATCTTTAAAATCTCTTTGAAATTTATTAGGAATGTTTGTTGCTGTAGCTTCTCTAATAAATGGCTCTAATTTATATCGTCCTTTTTCGTCAAAAAAGTCAATCCCTTTCATGTAACGTTGACCTTTTGGCACACCAAGTATTTTACGAATACTATCATTTTTACCTTTCTTATCAATAGCAATAAACTCAGTATTATACCATGCTACTTTGTTCAACATCATTGATAAGAAAACTTGATCAGAATTCATATCATTAAACTTGTCTTTCAAACTTAACTTACGCAAGAGTTCTGACGAAAAGGTATTGATAGGCTTCATTCGACCACCATCATCTTGCACGACTAATTTTCCGAATTCTTCAGCATGCGCTTCAGAAACTATTGTAGATTCTATAACGGAGTCTATCTGTGCCTGAGTAGGTGCTGTGCGGGTCGTACTATGATCATGACCATCGTCAGCAGTATGCTCTTGAGCCGAGGCGAATGTGCATCCTAGAATGAATAAAAGACTTAAGGCTGACTTTTTAGCCTTAAGTTTATCAAGAGAACTAGTAAGATCTTTAAAACGAGTTTTACCAAAAAACATAATCCCCAATAAACCAGCATATAAAAGAAAATAGCCTAAATAGGTAATCCATGTTCCCCATTGGTCATGATTTACTGAAAGTACCGTTCCTTTTTCATCTATGTCAAAACTTGATTGAAAAAATCGATAACCTTTATGATCTAAAATATTATTCATGTAAATATCATAATCATACGGACGCTCGTCTTCTAAAGTAACTTTACTCATAAACGAAGCATAGCCAGCTTCTGTACCAGGATATTTCTCAGCAATAAAGTCATTTAATTTAATACTAAAAGGAAGCTCATAAACCTTTGAGCCATATGCCATAGTAAAATCTAGGCCACCAACTTTAAACTTATCTGTAAAATTAGAAATTCCTTTACCGCCAAGTATTCTTTTTTGCACGGTTTCTCCATTCGATGAAATTTCAACTACTAGTGCGGAAAGACTCTTTTCGTTTATTTCTGTTTCAGGAAGTTCAACCACACCATAAGAACCTTTTATTATTCGCTCAGGAATTACAAATTGCATACCTGCCATGTCATATAATGATCTAAGCTGAAATTCTTGTAAACTATCTTTAGCAACTTGGCCTTTGAATTGATCAGCCATTCGCATGAAATTACCTGCGAAAGGTGTTTTTATTTGATAAGTAGAATCTGTAGTAAAAATATTGATAGCGCCGTCAGTAGGCTTATTCAAAGCAAAAAGTACATTATGCACATTGTTCACTTTGTTATTTTCAAGATAATGCTCTTCTCGCTGACCAGTACCTGCTTCAACTATTTTAAGGTATTCTTTTCCAGTTTCATCAGGAATCAATCCTTCTTTTGCTCCTTTTATAAAGTCAACATAAGAAATAGTGAAATCTTGACCATTGAAATCATAATCCCAAGGTAGCGATGATTTTAATGCTTCTGGAGTAACTATAAGATCATCTTCTAAAGGCTTTCTTCTAGGCTCACCATCAATTTCGCCATCTACATTTACCGTTAGGTAAGTTTTATCTGAATAAAAAACTTTTTCTGAATTTCCTTCTCGAATCGGCATCATTCCTTCAAAACTGATGTAACGTGTTACGAATGCGCCAATAATTATCAATATCCAAGAAAGGTGCAAAGTCAATACTGGCCACTTCTTCCAGGTAAATAATCGATACCGAAACATGTTACCAATGAAATTAATAACGAAGAAAACCATAATGGCTTCAAACCATGTGGTATTGTAAATCCAGATTCTGGCGGTTTCGGTACTATATTTGGCTTCAATGAAGGTTCCAAAAGCCATGGCGGTGGCAAAAACTATAAATAAAACGGCCATTAAACGAGTGGAAAAGAAGAATTTTTTGAGCAGTTCAGTCATCGGATGATGCTTTGGTTTTCTGAATGCAAAAATACCAACTTTTTATGATTTTAGCTGCGATAATAGTTTTAAAAAAGCTAAACAATAATGTTAATTTTAATAATCATAGAATTAACTATTTTAGCTCGTTTTTTATACAAATGAGAAATTCTTAGATACTTTTAGATCTAGCTTTAAATAAATTCACATGAAAGAACGTACCCATTTGACGCGCTCGATTTTTTGCTATTTGTGCTTTCTCTCCAATAAAAAGTTCATCGGTGGTTTCGAACCATAGATTAAGCCAGGTTCCAAAATGTAATTCATTAATACTATGTGCTTCTGCAGCATCTACAATTTGATGCTTAAGCAATGGATTACCTTTAAACTTGCGAACAAAAAATAAGTTAGTTTCCCAAAAATCAGTCAAACGAATTATATGCTTCGGCCAATCATCAATATGTGATTCGAATATGGGACTCAATAATTCATTTGATCTAACCTTTTTATAAAAAGTATCTACTAATTGATAAACGTCATCTCTATTTTCTAATGTTTTAGGGCCTCATATTCTTATTATTTAAGCAGTTATCCATAATAAAACATTAGATAAAACACTTATAATCAATAGATTGAAAACTACTTTCTTATTCAATTGTGCTAAAACTGAAGCGTTATACATCATTGTTACTGCTATGCAGATTCCTAATTGCAAAAGCATCATTGGTCCTTTATTCATCAAAATATATAGCGTTGCAATTGAACCTAAACAGCTTTGAAAAATAATTGTAAGTGGTATCATCATCATATAAGAAGACTGAAAATCTTGTAATAAATTGTTGTAAACCTTCATTGCTTTGTACTTTTAATTTATACAAGCAAAATTAATAGGGCAAAAGCCTTTATTTTATGATTTGAATCATACAAGCAAATGATATCTGAAGATTTACTTTTAGAATTTGGTGCACAGAAAGTCACCCTTAAAAAGAACGAAGTTCTATTTAATGAAGAAGCTCGTGCGGAGTTCTATTATCAAATAATAAGTGGAGAAATTAAGATGTACAACATTACCGAACTAGGTAAGGAGTTTGTTCAAGGTATTTTTGGTGCAGGCAAAAGTTTTGGAGAACCTCCCCTATTGGGTGGCTTTAAATATCCTGCCGGTGCAAGTGCAACAGAATCAAGTAAAATATATCGATTACCTAAGGTTGCATTTATTAAGTTATTAGAAGCAAATTCTGAAATACATTTAGCATTTACAAGTATTCTTTGCAAACGATTGGCTTACAAGGCTATGATAGCAAAGGAAGTTTCTATTCATCCTCCTGAGCACAGAATTACAACCTTATTAGATTACCTAAAAGCACAGAACGGAACTAAAGAATTCACTATTAACTTGACTCGACAGCAAATAGCAGAACTCACCGGTTTGCGAGTTGAAACCGTAATTCGATCTATTAAGAAACTTGAAGCTCAAAAAATACTTCGATTAGAGAACCACAAGATTATTATCTAATGCCTAATTTTGTAATATGATCAAAGTGACTCTTATTGGTACTGGCAATGTTGCTTCACATCTAAATGCTGTTTTCACTAAATCAGATGAGATAAGTGAGATAGAGATGATTTCAAGCCGAGGTGATTTAAGTTCAAAACTTGAACGTAAAATCAATAATAATGGTGAATCTGACATATATATTATTGCTGTGGCGGATGATGTAATCGCGTCGGTGTCTCAGCACCTTAAAAACACAAACAAAATTATAGCACATACGTCAGGTAGTGTTGCTATGGATGCCTTACCAGAAGGCAATCGTATTGGAGTTTTTTACCCTTTGCAAACTTTTACAAAAGATCGTGAAATTGATTTTCAGTCAGTTCCGTTATGCATAGAAGCAAATAAAAGGGAAGATTTAGAATTACTTAAAAAACTAGCATCCGCTGTATCAACTTCTGTTCACGAAGTAAATTCAGAGCAAAGAAAATCGCTGCATTTGGCCGCTGTATTTGTTAATAATTTTACGAATCATATATATCAAATTGGTAATGAAATATGTACAAAGCATGAATTATCGTTTGATATTTTAAAGCCCTTGATAGCTGAAACAGCTCATAAGATAAACGACCTAGCACCTATTGATGCACAGACTGGACCAGCCAAAAGAGAAGACCACAAAACCATTTCCAAACAACTCGATCAGCTAAAAAACGAGAATCACAAAGAGATTTATAAGACTTTAACAGCATCAATTTTAAACACCTATGGAAAAAAGCTATAAAGAATATTTAAAAGACATTACCACATTTGTATTTGATGTTGATGGCGTATTTACCGATGGTACTTTGCTAATTACACCTGAAGGTGAAATGCTTCGTAAAATGAGTGTCAAAGATGGTTATGCTTTAAAAACTGCATTGCAAAAAGGATATAATGTTTGCATTATTACCGGAGGCACTAACGAGGGTGTTCGTTTGAGACTTGAAGGCCTAGGTGTAACCGACATATATATGGGAGCACATCATAAATTAGAACCGCTTAATGAATATATTGATAAGCACGGAATAGCATTGCAAAATGTACTTTATATGGGTGATGATATGCCAGATATTCCGCCAATGCAAAAGGTAGGCTTGGCTACATGCCCGCAAGATGCCGTGCCTGAGGTTAAAGCTGCTTCAAAGTATATTTCGCATAAAAAAGGTGGCGATGCGTGTGTTCGCGATGTTATTGAACAAGTATTAAAGGTAAGAGGAGATTGGAATAGTAATTTTAGTGCTGCAAATGACTAAATGATGCTTAAAGAGAAACTAGCTAATTATAAAATCATACTCGCTTCAGGCTCACCAAGAAGACAACAGTTTTTCAAAGAACTGCAATTGAACTTTGAAATACGATTAAAAGAAGTTGATGAAGTTTATCCTAATGAACTTAAGGGAAGTGAAATATCAGATTATCTCTCTAAACTAAAAGCAGCTGCTTTTGAGGGGGAATTAAATTCGAAAGAAATACTCATTACCTCTGATACCGTCGTTTGGCATAAAAACGTTTCATTGGCCAAAGCAGCTGATAAAAAGGAAGCTTTTGATATGTTACGAACTTTATCTGGTGATTGGCATGAGGTGATTACTTCAGTATCAATAACCACAAATGAGGAGCAAAATACAGTAAATCATAGTACCAAAGTGAAGTTCAAAGCGCTTACAGATGACGAAATTAACTTTTACGTCAACACATTCAAACCCTTTGATAAAGCAGGCGCATATGGAATACAAGAATGGATTGGCCTGATTGGTATTGAAGAAATCAAAGGATCATATACCAATGTTGTCGGACTACCTACACATCTGATTTACAAAACCTTAAGCGATATGGTTAGCTAATAGCTTTTAAGTAACTTTATAAAAAGAAAATTGTATTATGAAAAACACACTCCCGTTTATGCGAACTTTTATTTTAGTTGCAATGGTTTTATCCATAATGCAATCTTGCAAGCAAGAGAAAATTGAAATCAGTAAAGAAGTTGCTATGCATGTTTCGGATGATGAATTAGCTCCGAAAAAAGCGATTTCTGAAGAATTTAAAAAATATTGGTATTCAGGCGAGGCCGAAATTAGTTCTTATAAATTGCAACAAGCCCGCTATG
>CALLIG010000269.1 GCA_938009735.1 uncultured Flavobacteriaceae bacterium | reverse complement strand
CAATATGAACCAATTATCAACCCTAATCAATGGATGATTCTAGCTGTTGTAATTGTTGTTGCTGGTAGTCTAGGTGATTTAGTAGAATCAAAATTTAAAAGAGTCGCAGGCGTAAAAGATAGTGGTGCAATTTTACCTGGTCATGGCGGCATGCTTGACCGCTTAGATAGCCTAGTTTTTGCAGCTCCTTTTGCATATTTAACTTTAAATATTTTCGCTTATGTTTCATAGAGAGGGTCAAACTATAATATTGACTACTTTTTTTATTGTATGTGCAGTTGTCTTGATATCTCAATTTTACTTAGATATTCCGTGGCTAAGAATGGGGCTACAAATTGCTAGTCTTTTCATTTTAGTTATGGTACTTCAGTTTTTTAGAAACCCAAAACGTGTTGTTAAATTAGACTTTGATGAACTTCTGTCTCCTGTAGATGGTAAGGTTGTTGTAATTGAAGAAGTAGAAGAAACAGAGTATTTTAACGATAAGCGCATGCAGGTATCTATATTCATGTCGCCAATTAACGTTCATGTCACGCGATATCCGGCTAGTGGCGCCATTAAATATTCAAAATACCACCCTGGTAAGTATTTGGTTGCATGGCATCCTAAATCAAGTACAGATAATGAAAGAACTACGGTAGTTATTAACACACCTAAATTTGGAGAGATTTTATACCGACAAGTAGCTGGAGCGTTGGCAAGAAGAATTGTAAACTACGCTGAAGAAGGAGAGAGTGTTCAACAAGGGGAAGATGCAGGATTCATAAAGTTTGGCTCTAGAGTAGATTTGTTCTTACCTTTAGATTGCGCCATAGCAGTAAAACTTGACCAGAAGGTAATTGGTGCAAAAACTTGTATCGCAGCAACCAGGCAGAAAAAAATGGATGGGGAAGGATAAACTTAAGGCTAATTTTGAAGCGGCTGTAAATTATGTAAATAGTTACACCAGCCCTTTACCAGCAGATCTGCTGCTGAAACTTTATGCTTACTATAAAATCGCCAATAAAAATTATAACAATCCCGGTAGCACTACTCCACTCATTAATGCTTTTAAAGCGAATGCACTTATTCAGGCAAAAAACATTGACAGAGAAAAAGCAATGAAGGAGTACATCAAATTGGTGAAAAAAGAAGTGGAAAATAAATAACCATTAGGCCATTTAATTAAGTAACTATTATATAAACGCTTTACTCGTATAAGTCATCAAGATTTGCTTTACATAGATCATAGAAAAGTGTTCCTATTTTCGCTGTAACATCAGTAAAAAATTGTTTTCCTTTTTCAGCAGTTGCTTTATGCGGACTACCTACACCGGTATCTTTACTAATTGACGACCATTTACGTTCGGCCCAAACCCACCCTTCTGAAAAGGCTTGTATTTTATATTTTTTAGCCGCACCATCACCCCATTTTTCTTTAGGCAATACCAAATCAGGTCGAAGATGAAGCATTAGACTAGTCTCCATTTCGTCAGCATGATCACCTTCTTCTTCAAAATAAGTATACTTATCAAGGGTTTGAGGGAAAAATGAAAAACTGATAAACATCTTGGGAAATTTTAATCCTAACTCACGTACCAGAGGCTTAAAGCCATTTCCTCCATGACCATTGAATATCAAAAGCTTGTATATACCTTGCCTATTTAGAACTTCCACTATATCGCTAAGAATAGCCAATTGCGTACTTGGATTCAAATTAATATCTAAATAAATATCTGATTGGCCAGTATTTACTCCAAAAGGAATGGTAGGTAATACAATCACTTTACCACCTTTGTCCCATGCTAATCGAGCTGCTTCTGCAACCATATGATCAGCTTGAATGTTATCAGTAGCATAAGGCAGGTGATAATTATGCGCTTCTGTTGCTCCCCAAGGTAGAACTGCCAAATCAAATTTCGCGTCTTTTAAGGCTTCCCAATTCGTCTCTGCTAGTATATAAGGTCTCATAAATTCTATGTATTGATCAAAATAGCTTTAGTTGAATCCTTTTCAAAGTAAGTAAAATATAAACTTGCAAAAATTGTAATTAAAAAGTAGCTACCAACTATGATGCTTCCAAAAGTAAAATAAGAATTTAGTCCGAACCAATCTTTGGTGTATAGTACAAACGCAATACCTAAAACTCCACGAATCACTTCAATAACAACTGCATATTTGGTTCTGTCCATCAAAGTAGTATATCCATATACACCGACAAAAATAAAAGCTCCGAATAGTAATAATTCATCAAGACCAATATTCGAATAGTTATAAAATAAGTGCAAGAGAAAACCAAGGGTGGCAAATAATTGAAAAATAGCATAGCCATTCAATGCTCTTGACGAAGGCGTATCATAGCGTTCAAAACCATACACATCTTCGATTATTGAAATTGGATATTTAGCTGCAACATCAGCAGGTCGCCATCCGGTAGGCATAAACCAAATTCTAATTTTATCCCAATAATTTCTTGTTCTCCATGCATCTTTTAAGATGCGCCAAAAATGTTGAAAGTTAATCAGAACCGGGTTCCATGTTTCGGCTGGTTTTAAAACACCATATTGTGGTTGCACATCATCTAACTCCTCTTGAAATGTACCAAAAATACGATCCCAGACAGATAAAATTTGTCCTAAATTTTTATCAATATACTCCGGATTAATCGCATGATGGACCCGATGTTGTGAAGGCGTAATTATAATATATTCTAACCATCCCATTTTACCAATATGCTGTGTATGGTACCAAAATTGAGCAAAAAGATGGATTGGTGCCAACATCGCTATTACTTCAAAAGGAACGCCCACCAAAGCTGCAGGAATTAATAAAAGTGGAAAATAAGCTATCAAATTTGAAACTGGCTGCCTCAAAGCACAGGCAAGATTAAACTCTTCACTACTATGATGAATTACGTGTTGGTTCCAAAATAAGTTAATCTTATGATTCAAACGATGATTCCAATAGCCTGCAAAATCTATAGCAATGAAAGCTGCAAGCCAAACAAGCCAAGTTGCTTTAATTTCTAGCAGCGCCAAATGTTCAAACAAATATGGATAGGAAATGAGAACAACACCCAAACCTAAAGAATCTTTCAAAACATTCGTAAAGCCAGAACTGATACTTGAAACCGTATCCATCACCTTGTACTTTTGATTTTTTATGAAATATCCGTAAAGAATTTCAGCAGCAAGAAGTAACATAAAAAAAGGAATGGCGTACAATAATGCTTGTGCGTATGCTTCCATATTATATCAGGTCATTATAAATTAATATTAAAACTAGTTAGGACCAACCATAATATGAGCACGGTGTGTACCAGGATCCATAATCCAAGGCATTCCTTTAGCATGTGGTGTTGTAGGTAAACCAGTAGATTCGGCAGTAGCAAACGGAGTATAAATTACATATCTAAACTGACCATCGCCTAAAGCGCCTGTTGTTTTATCATAAGTAGCTGCAGTACCATAAAAAACATACATCATACTTGGAGCTTCAGGCATTTTTAAAGTACCTGCCGCAACTTCGGCAGCGCGTATTTCTCTAAGCTCTGGCGTAGTCTTCCCTTCCTTTTTCAACTCTCGTCCTCTTTTCATAAAAGGATCAAGTGCCTTAAAATAGCAAGAAACACTAATACCATCATTGTACGGATTATCTGCAATACAAACTAAATCATTTGTTCCTTCTCGCAGCATCTTAACTTCGCCCTCCTGATTATAACCATATACAGTTGCTCCATCTTTTTTATCATCAGGAGCTGGTAAAACTGCGGTTTTAATTTGAATATCTGCTGGAAGAATTTCTGGTTTATCGCCTTGAGCGCAGGCAGAAAACATACTGAGTGCTAATGCTCCAATTAATATATTTTTCATGGGAAGGTTGTTTTTCTAAAGATAACAATTTCCCTGAAAACAGGGAGTAGTCTTTAGGTTGAACCTTATAATTTTGCCCCATATTAATCGTTACATATTAACTTGCTTTAACTTACATAGTTTAAAAACCGACCATATGATATTTTTTTTTGGAACCCGAGCCTCTAAAATTAAAGAACGAAAAATTAGAAAAACAATATGTTCTCATTGTAATACACAAGACTCATATATCGTATCAACTTATAGCAAGTATTTTCATTTTTTCTGGATTCCGATTTTTCCGTTTTCTAAAACACATATAGCCGAATGTACTCATTGTAAAAAAAGCTACGCTAAACATGAGTTCACGCAAGAAATGAACGCCAGCTTACAAAAAGAAAATGAAATTAATCCTGCAAAAAAACCAATCTGGCAAGGTATAGGCTGTATCATTTTAATATTACTATTTGCAGTTCCGTTTTCGATTTCAATATATGCCACTTTGTTCGGAGAACCACGTGACCCAGATGATTCGGTTAATAGCGATGTTCGTCGTGAATATTTAAAAGAAGATATCAACCAGATGAGTCTAACTTTAAATCCTGTAAAAGACTCAATAACTGTTGCTTTAAAAGAGTGTATTGATTACGATATTGAAAGTGGTATTAATACCGATAAAATTAAATATTTCACAAAGGTTGATAATAAAAAAATACTCGTTTTACTAGAGATTAGAGACATGAAACAGATCAAGGCGTCTGAACGCAAGATTGTTATTGATATTGTTGAAGACTGTTTGGCAGCTATGTCGAATTTAGGTTCAATTGAAGAATATTATATAGGTGTAGAAGGCAAATGGAATACGTTATTAATTAAAACACCAACAGACGAAGATCTTAGTGGGAAATTTGCAGATAAGTACAAACTACTTTCTTTTTATGGGGATAAAAAAGTAAAACTAGATATCAAAGAAGACACAATCATCGGTATCGATGCAATAGACAAATAAAAAAAGCTTAATTTTCTGCGTTCAACGATTCGGAATAAAACTTGTCCGTTAATTTGAATCTACTTGTTCTGGAAGCCTAATTTTTCGGCCTTTTGCAACCATTTTTCTCTAAAAGTACTTTTTGATAATCGTAGCGGGCCAATACTTGTAATTCTTACTTTCTTTACTCCTATAAAATTCATGGTCAACTTTTTCATTGCCGTGTGGCTAGGCTTGCCATTTATCCAGCGATAATACCAAGTGGGTTGATCCATAGTACAAATAATTCTTGAAGTTTTGCCGGTTAGTAATTTATCCCACCATACGGAGCCTTCTATTTTCTCAAATGCAAAACCTGGAAGTAATACACGATCTAGAAATCCTTTCATAATAGCAGGTACAGATCCCCACCAGATCGGATAAACCCAAACAATATGATCTGCCCATTTGATACTTTCTTGAGCTTTCAACAAATCTGGCTCTAATTCGGTTCGTTTTCGATAACCAAATTCTAGATTCGGATTAAAAGTCAAATCACAAATATTGATTTCTTGAAATTCAGAACCTGATGCCGTCACTCCTTTTTTATAAGAAGCTGCCAAAGCATGATTATAACTCTCCTTATCTGGGTGACCATTAATTAATAAAATCTTCATAAAGCGACTATAATATTTTCTGCTAAATAAAAAGAACCTCGGGGAATAAGATTAGCGATAGCAAACATGAATAACCATTGACTCATTTTCAAATAGAAAGTTGTGAGCTTCTTTGAAATGACTAAAGTTAGCAATGTATATCAAATCAACATCATGCTATAAGACAAATTAATACAATCTAGTCACGCATAAAACGCATTATTATACGTATCACAAAAAAAGCTATTGCCACTATTCCCCAAACGGACATTGAGCTGCCTGATTTGCTTTCTACTTCGGCTGCATAGGACTTCGCATACTTTTTGGAAACCTCTTTGGGATCCATTATGAAATCATTACAATCTTTTACAAAATCTGGCTTTCTTAAAGTAAGTGAACAGACAATTCCAGTATTTGGGTCAAATTTTCTTTTTTCGCATTGTTTGCAT
>CALLIG010000268.1 GCA_938009735.1 uncultured Flavobacteriaceae bacterium | reverse complement strand
CCAATAAAAAGGGGAGGTGGGCAGCAGTCAAAATCACTTCGTTTGGAGGATAAGTCTGGAAAACAGTTCGTAATGCGAGCCTTAAAAAAGAGTACCATAAAGTTTTTACAAGCAAACGCTTTTCAAGAAACATATATAGGCAATAGCCTAGACGGCACAGTAGTAGACAAATTTCTATCCGATTTTTATACTACATCACACCCATATGTGCCCTATGCTATCGGTAGACTTTCTGAAGCTGCCGATGTTAACTATACGAGCCCCATTTTATATTATATTCCTAAACAGGAAACCTTGGGTGTTTATAATGAAGATTTTGGTGACGAATTGTATATGGTGGAGGAACATGTTGGAGAAACGCAGCTCAATCTAGAAAGTTTCGGCACACCAAAAAAGATTTTGAGTACTGCAGATGTTTTGCAAGAAATAAATAAGTCGGGCAAAGCGGTAGTAGATGAACCATCTTACATACGGGCAAGAATATTCGATATGTTATTGGGTGATTGGGATCGTCATGAGGATCAATGGCGTTGGGCACTTTTTGAAAATGAAGATGGCACCGAATTCTGTAAGCCTATTCCTAGAGATAGAGATCAGGCCTTTTCCAAATTTGATGGCACTTTGATTAGCTTTCTTACCAGGGCCATTCCTGGCCTTCGCAAAATGCAAAGTTATGATGATGACATACGAAGTGTAAAATGGTTTGCTTCTTCTCCGTATCATTTAGATTTAACATTGATACATGCTTCTGATTGGAATGAATGGGAGAAACAGGCGAAGTTCATTCAGAATGGTGTTAGTGATATTGAAATTGAAAAAGCCTTTGACGCAATACCTGATGAAATAAAAGGAGAGACTATTGATGATATCATGGTAAAACTGAAAGCAAGAAGAGGAAACATTGTACAAATAGCTAAAGATTACTTTACATATTTGAACAAGTTCGAAGTAATCACAGGAACACAGAAGGCGGATAAATTTCATATTACTAGACACGCAAACGGTAAAACTACCATAAAGATTGACCGAAAAGAACTAGGACTTTTAGACCGTACTTTCAGCCATGATATTACAAAGGAAATATGGGTGTATGGTCTTGACGGAAAAGATACTTTTTTAGTGGATGGTTCAGGAGATGACTTAATAAAAATTCGAATCGTTGGTGGTAAAAAGAACGATATATATGACTTTAAGAATACGAAAAAAGTAAAATTATACGATTACAAGAGCAAAGAAAATACCATTGTAAATAAAGGATCTAAAAAATGGTTGGTCGATGATTATAGTCTTAACAATTATGATCAAAGAAAAGTAAAACATAACTTTAATCAATTACTACCCTTACTTTCATTCAACCCTGACGATGGCTTGAGAATAGGAGTGATGAGTAATCATACCTATTATGGAATGCAGCGCAACCCATTTACCTATCAGCATAGTATCAATGCAGCTTATTACACAAGCACATCAGGTTTTGATCTTTCATATAAAGGTGAGTTTGCAAATATTTTCCACAATTGGAATTTTGGTATCGAAGGTGGGTATCGCACCCCAAGTTTTGCCGAGAATTTTTTCGGTTTAGGTAACGACACTACATACGACAAAGAAGATGTAGAACTTGATTTCAATAGGACAAGAGTAAGTAAGGCCTATGCTGCAATTTCTTTAAATTTTAGAGGTGAAAACGGAGGGCATTTCAAATTCACTCCATTGATAGAATCTTTTGAGGTTGAAAATACAGAAGATCGCTTTGTTAATGGTATACCAAGCCAGAGTTTGTTGTTCAAACGTCAGACATATGGCGGGGCTGAAGTGAGCTACTTTTTTAAGAATAGAGATAACATTGCTTTTCCTACCTTAGGTGTTGATCTTGGACTTACTTTAGGTTATAAGACCAATATTGATAATACGGAAGCTGAAAATAGTTTTACCTATTTCCGACCCCATTTGGCCATAGATCATAAGCTGACAAAAAGTGGAAGCTTGGTGTTTGCTACTAAATTAGGAGGAGCTTTACTCTTAGGAGATAATTTCGAATTTTACCATGGAGCGCGAATTGGAGGTAACAATGGCTTACGGGGATTCAGAAATGAACGTTTTACCGGCAAAAGTTCTTTTTATCAAAATACCGATTTACGTTGGTCTTTAGGAGGGTTAAAAACAAGTGTCATCCCGATTCGATTTGGTGTTACTGGAAGCTTTGACCACGGTAGAGTTTGGCTTGAAAATGATACTTCGAATCAATGGCACAATTCAATCGGAGGTTCAATATGGTTGACAGGTGCAGATGCTCTTACCATGAACTTTGGATATTTTAGTAGTGACGATGGTGCACGAATTGTTTTCGCACTAGGTTTTGGGTTTTAGATCTAGTTTAGGATAACTTTTGATTGAAGAAATTTCGATGTACTATCTAGTACTTATTGAGAAAAAAAGAACATTAATTAATGAACACATTTAAACCTATGAAACAGCCAATAGAAATAGCAAAACTTAATACATTAGAAAATAAAAAACCTGCTCATGCATTAGTAAACGGACTAGATTTGGTTATCGTAAAGTTCGATGCTGAAATATCTGTACTCTATGGTAGATGTTTACACAGAGGAGCACTTATGTCAGATGGTCATGTTGATGGGCACAATCTTATTTGCGGTGTGCACGGTTGGGATTATCGGTATGATACCGGAGTCTCTGAATACAATAACAACGAGGTACTTCATAAATTCACTACCAAGATTGAAGGTGATGCATTGTTTGTAGATGAGGCAGAAATAGATGCCTATTTAAAAGATCATGCGCAACCCTTTAATCGAGATGAATACCTAGGTGCCTATGCAGATACGCATCCTGAAGCTACAGAACCGTATACGGGTTACATCAAAGAATTGGCTAAAAACGGACTCAAAAATTTAGGACATCACGGGTTCTCGGCCTCTATGGGTGTTGACCGTGATACACTTCCGAAATGGAGTGACATTCAATTTTTACCTGCGCAACTAGCGAGCAGACCGCTTTTAGACGAAGAAGCCGTAGCTACTAAAGTAGTTATTGGTCCGAATGCAAAAAAACCATTAGAGCTTGATATTCCATTATTTGTAAGTGATATGAGTTTTGGGGCCTTATCCCGTGAAGCAAAAATTGCATTATCTAAAGGAGCCGAACTTGCAGGTACTGGTATCTGTTCTGGTGAAGGCGGAATGCTTCCTCAAGAACAAGAGAGTAGCAGCAAATACTTTTACGAACTCGCCTCTGCTCAATTTGGGTTTTCTTGGGATAAACTTGATAAAGTACAAGCCTTTCATTTTAAAGGTGGCCAAGGTGCAAAAACAGGAACAGGTGGACATTTACCTGGCGCCAAAGTAAGCAAGGAAATCGCTGAAGTAAGAGGATTAAAAGAAGGCGAAACAGCTATTTCACCAGCAGCAAACCCAAACTTTCATACTGTTGAAGATTTTAAAGTATTCGCTGATAGAGTACGAGAAAAGACAGGAGGAATTCCAATTGGATTTAAAATTGCCGCAAGTCATATTGAAAAAGATATCCAATTTGCATTGGATGTTGGTGTAGATTATATCATCCTAGATGGTAGAGGTGGTGGAACTGGTTCAGCTCCAACTATTTTAAGAGATAATATTAATGTCCCCACTATTCCGGCTTTAGCAAGAGCTCGTAAATATTTAGATAAAGTAGGTGCGACAGATGTAACACTAGTAATTACTGGCGGACTCCGAATCGCAGAAGATTTTGGAAAAGCATTAATGCTGGGCGCAGATGCTATTGCAGTTTCAAATTCAGCCTTACAAGCCATTGGTTGTTTAGGAATGCGTGCCTGTGGCAGTAATAATTGCCCCGTTGGAATTGCTACCCAAAAAGAATCATTGCGAAGCAGATTGATAATTGATTCTTCAGCCAAACAATTGCATAACTATTTTGACGCTACAAATAACCTCATTAAAGTCATTGCACGTTCTTGTGGTTATGATGATGTTACAAAATTCAATCACGACGATTTATCAACATTCGATACCGATATGCATCGCCTTACAGGAATCAATTATGCAGGAACTAATCTTTAAAAATTAGAAATGACAAATCAAATTCATATTGCAGCACAATACTTGGCTACAACTGGCATTAATTTTTTAACTAAAAAGGCAGATGATAGTCACACTAATGTAGGTTTTAATAGCGAAAAAGGATATTTAGAAAC
>CALLIG010000267.1 GCA_938009735.1 uncultured Flavobacteriaceae bacterium | reverse complement strand
CTTCTTCTACCGTTTCGGTAGTCTCCGTAACTGCTTCCGCAGTTTCTTTTACAACTTCAGCAGTTTCAACTACTTCAGCTTTTGCTTTTTCTTCAGCCATTATTTAGCTTAAAAATTTGTATTCTACAACTTTGCAAGAGTTAAACAACTAGTGTAGAAGTTATTATTATGATTTTTCTTCTTTCCCTTTTTCTCTTGAATCTTTGCTTAAAAAGGGCTGCAAAAATACACTTTTTATAATAGTATACCAACACTTTTTAGTCATTGCTGCTTCTTGGCACGTAATTTGTATATTTATATATGAGAAATCGTGCAATAATTACTATATTAGGCCGGTAAATAATAACTAACAAATACATTAACTTATGAGTGTTAAAGCAAAGTATCAAGGCGTTTTGAACCTTGGTGAGCAATTAGGAATTAAAGATGGTAACGTAACTGAAGAAGGTGGCGTTCTTAAAATAAAAGGGGTAGCAAATACGCCTTACGAAAAAGATTTACTTTGGGATAAAATTAAACAATTAGGTGGTGAAAACGCTTCTGATGTTCAAGCTAATATTTCTGTTGCAGATGATTCAGTTTATCACAGACATACTGTTGCTGGTGGTGAGTCATTAAGCAAAATTGCAAAGCACTACTACGGTGATGCAATGAAGTACAAGCAAATCTTTGAAGCGAATACAAACATCTTGAAGAATCCTGATGTGATTCATCCAGATCAGGTTTTGGTTATTCCAAATCCATAAGAATATATAAATTCTATTGAAAAAGGGCTGGTTAATTACCAGCCCTTTTTTATTGTTTTTCAATCACCCTTAGCGCAAAATTATACATGCGTTCAAATTGTTCTTCCAAGCCCATATCGCTATTATCAAATTCAATAGCATCTTCTGCTTTTCGTAGCGGTGAGAACTCACGGCTAGAATCTATATCATCACGTTGCTGAACATTTTTAAGCACATCATCGTACGCAACTTCTTCTCCCCTATCTAGCAATTCTTTATATCTACGGGATGCTCTTTTCTCTGGAGAAGCATTCATAAATATTTTCAACTCAGCGTTAGGAAACACAACGGTGCCGATGTCTCTACCATCCATAACAATGCCCTTCTTCTCTCCCATTATTTGCTGCATAGCCACCAACTTAAGACGCACAGCCTCAATTTCTGCAACCGGACTCACAAATCGAGAAACTTCTAAGGTTCGAATCTCCTTTTCTACATTTACACCATTTAGGTACATTTCTGAAAACCCCAAAGTATCATTATAGGTAAAAGAAAGTTCAATTCTTTCAAGGGAATCAACCAAACCAATAACATCTTTTCGATCATCCCCAATAAAGCCATTCCGCATAGCAAAAAGGGTAACAGCCCTATACATGGCGCCTGTATCAACGTATATATAACCCAAAGCCTTTGCCAATTGTTTCGCAATTGTGCTTTTGCCTGTTGAAGAATAGCCGTCAATAGCTATGGTTATTTTTCCCATAACATAAAAGTAATTAGAATTACTATCAATTTCAGAATTCTGAATTATAACTTTCTCGCGTTCTTAACCTTTTGCTTCGTAACCGCAATATCAATTACCTCATGCATATCGGTAACATAATGAAAGGTCAATCCTTTTAAGTAATCTTTTTTGATTTCTAAGATGTCTTTTTCGTTTTCTTTACACAAGATAAGCTCTTTGATTCGCGCTCTTTTCGCGGCAAGAATTTTCTCTTTGATGCCACCAACAGGAAGTACTTTACCACGTAGTGTAATTTCACCAGTCATAGCTAAACTCTTTTTTACTTTTCGTTGCGTGAACAAAGAAACTAAAGAAGTTAGCATCGTGATACCAGCACTCGGACCATCTTTAGGTGTAGCACCTTCTGGTACGTGAACATGTACATTATAGTTTTTAAACACATCGTCATCTATACCAAAAATCTCAGCATTTGACTTAATATATTCCATCGCAATAGTAGCAGATTCTTTCATAACCTTACCTAGGTTTCCGGTAATGTTCAAATTACCTTTTCCTTTAGATAAAATAGATTCAATAAAAAGAATATCGCCTCCAACACTCGTCCAGGCTAACCCTGTTACAACACCTGCAACATCATTATTTTCATATTTATCGCGCTCCATTCGTGCCGGCCCTAGAACTTTTTCTACTATTTCATTGGTTACTTTAATTTCGTACTCCTCTTCTATGGCTATAGATTTTGCTGCATATCGCACCATTTTTGCCAGTTGTTTTTCTAAAGAACGCACACCTGATTCTCTGGTATAACCCTCAACAATTTTCTCCATTTGAGGCTTCCCTATTTTCAAATCTTTTGCGGTAACTCCGTGTTCTTTTAATTGCTTTGGCAATAAATGTTTTCTTCCAATCTCTACCTTCTCTTCAATCGTATAACCAGAAACGTTTATAATTTCCATTCGATCTCGCAAAGCAGGTTGTATGCTTCCAAGATTATTGGCAGTAGCTATGAACATAACTTTTGAAAGGTCATATCCCATTTCTAAGAAGTTGTCATAAAACTCACTATTCTGTTCTGGATCAAGTACTTCAAGCATTGCAGATGAAGGATCACCTTGATTACTATTCGATAATTTATCAATCTCATCCAAAATAAAAACAGGGTTTGATTTACCTGCCTTTTTCAAGCTTTGCACAATACGACCGGGCATGGCTCCTATATATGTTTTACGATGCCCGCGAATTTCTGCTTCATCGCGAAGTCCACCTAACGAGATACGTACATATTCTCTTCCTAAAGCCTCTGCAACAGATTTTCCCAAAGATGTTTTTCCAACTCCCGGAGGTCCATACAAACAAAGAATCGGCGACTTCATGTCATTACGCAATTTCAAAACTGCTAGATACTCTATGATTCTTCGTTTTACATCTTCTAAACCATAATGATCTCTATCTAAAATTTTCTCTGCTCTTTTTAAATCGAATTTATCTTTTGAAAACTCATTCCATGGTAAATCTAAAAACAGATCTAAATAATTTCTTTGGATAGAATATTCAGCAACTTGAGGATTCATGCGCTGCATTTTAGAAAGTTCTTTATCAAAGTGCTCCCCTACTTTCTCATCCCATTTTTTCTTTTTGGCACGAGCTCGCATTTCTTGAATTTCCTCATCATATGATACACCACCCAATTCTTCTTGAATCGTTTTCATTTGCTGATGCAAGAAATATTCGCGCTGCTGCTGGTCCATATCACTTCGCACTTTGGACTGAATATCATTCTTAAGTTCCAGTTTTTGGAACTCCACATTCATATATTTCAAAGTTGCTAAAGCACGTTCTTGAAGATCTCCAATTTCTAATAATTCCTGCTTGGCCTTAACATCTAGGTTTAGGTTAGAGGAAACAAAATTGATTAGAAATGAATTACTCTGAATATTCTTAATTGCAAAAGATGCTTCAGAAGGTATATTCGGATTGTTACGAATAATCTGTAACGACAATTCTTTGATCGATTCGATAATTGCTAAAAACTCTCCGTCTTCAGGACTAGGTCTTACCTCTTTAGTTTCTCTAACCGTAGCTGTCAAATATGGATCTTTAGTAAGAACCTCAGCAATTTCAAATCGCTTTTTACCTTGAATAATAACAGTAGTATTACCATCTGGCATTTGAAGTACACGTAATATTTTAGCAACGGTACCGAGCGTATTAATATCCTTTACATCAGGATTCTCAGTTTCTTCATCTTTTTGAGAAACCACACCGATAACTTTAGTGCCATTGTTAGCATCTTTAATTAATCGGATAGATTTATCGCGTCCAGCAGTAATTGGAATTACAACTCCTGGAAACAAAACCGTATTACGCAAAGGCAAAATTGGTAATGTTTCAGGCAAAAGTTCACTATTCATTTCTTCTTCATCTTCAGGTGTCAATAGCGGAATCAATTCTGCATCTTGATCTATAGATTGTAAAGACATACTGTCAAAATTTGAAAATTTGGATTTTCCCATATATAATATTCGGTCATTCTGTCACTAAAATGAAGTGACTGACGTATTTTAAATTATCGATTAAGGTATAAAAAGGCTTATTATCAATGATTTATCAATAAAAGAGCCACTCAATATACCTCTTTAAGACAATTGTTGTGCCATTCGTTCAAGGTAAAAACTGAAAAAGCGATATATCCCTTTAATACAGAGATTTTAAAAAATTTCACATCAAACTGTAACAATCTGTATCTTGGATCATCTCTAATACAAACCATTCATTTTTTGAGCCACAAAAAAGAAAATACTGACGTTTTAGTCCAACTGTGTTTGCAAGGTAAACAAAGTGCACAATTGGAGATTTACAACCGCTATTACAAAGCGATGTATAATACATCGGTGCGGATTGTAAAGGACAGCGCAGAGGCTGAGGATGTAATGCAAGAATCGTTTCTAAAAGCTTTTACGAAACTGCACACATTTAAAGGAGAGGTAACTTTCGGAGCTTGGCTTAAACGCATTGTCATAAACAACAGTATCTATCATTACAGAAAACAACAGAAGAAAAACGAAGTTGATCTGGATGATGTAATCTATAAGGTTGAAGATAATGACGGAGTTGTTTCAGATCATGCCATAACGGAACTGAAGGCTCAAAAAGTGATGGAGACCATGAATCTGTTGAAAGACAATTACAGAGTTTCTTTGACCTTATATTTAATAGAGGGGTACGATTATGAAGAAATAAGTAAAATAATGGATGTTAGTTATGCCAATTGCAGAACAATTATCTCAAGGGCAAAAGAAAGTTTAAGAAACAAATTAACAATAGCTTACTAATGGAAAAAGACAATATAGATAACCTTTTTGATAACCTTCAAGGCACTTTCGATATGAAAGAACCACAAGAAGGTCACCAAGATCGCTTTTTAGAAAAGCTCAAAGTGTCGCAAGGAATTGTATCCATACAAAAGAAAAAGAATTCTTGGTGGAGACCGCTTTCAATAGCCGCATCTGTTGCAATTCTTTTAGGGGTAGGCTTTAGTGTTTTTAATACTTCAACTAGTATTGATCAGCAAGTTGCTGAAATATCACCTGAAGTTTCACAAACCCAATTTTACTTCGCTAGTCTTATTGATGAACAAGTAAAAGAATTAGAAAACGAAAGTACACCCGAGACTAAAAAAATCATTGATGATACAATGATTCAATTAGCAAAGTTAGACACCAATTACAAGACATTGGAACAAGATCTTTTAAATGGCGGAAATAGCAAATTGATATTAAGTGCCATGATCACGAACTTTCAAACGCGTATCGACTTATTACAAAATGTACTAGATCAAGTAGAAAATATTAAAAATTTAAAAAAATACAATGATGAAAACTATACTATATAAATTCCCTCTTATTGCACTTCTAGTGCTTCCAATACTGCTTTCAGCAGGTGATGGAAAACTAAAAGGAAAATACACCAAAGAGAAAACCATCAAGAAGGAATACGATGTAAACGCAGATGCTTTACTTAAAGTTCGTAATAGCTACGGAAACCTTAATCTTACTTCTTGGGAAGGAAATAAGGTAATGATTGAAGTCCACATCAAAACCAATGGTAACAACGAGGAGAAGGTGCAGAAAAAACTGAATGAGATTACGGTCGATTTCGAAGCTAGCAGTAGCGTTGTATCAGCAAAAACCGTATTCAACAATTCAAGAAATAGCTGGGGTTGGGGCGGCAATAATAAAGTTAATATGCAAATCAACTACACCATAAAACTACCTATAAAAAATAGTGTTCATCTAAATAATGATTATGGAAGTATCATTTTAGATCGAATAGATGGGCATGCAAAAATATATTGTGATTACGGCCGATTAGAAATTGGTGAATTACGTGGGAGAAACAATCAATTAAATTTCGACTACACTTCAAAATCAACGATAGATTATATAAATAGTGGAACTATAACTGCTGACTATTCAGGATTTACTATTCAAAAAGCAGGAGATTTAACTATCAAAGCAGACTATACCAATGCTACAGTAGAAAAAATGGGAAGCCTTGAGTACAATACAGATTATGGTAATATAGAAATTGGGGAGGCCCAGAACGTAAAAGGTACAGGAGATTACATTACTGTAAAATTAGGCACCATTCATGGAGATGTAGACATAACATCAGATTATGGTTCTGTCAAAATTGCTAAAATGGCATCAGATGCTGGAGACCTGCTATTACGAAGTGATTATACCGGTATCAAAATTGGATATGATACTGAGTACCATTTCAATTTCGAAATCAAGACATCTTATGGAGGTGTTAGTGGAAAAGACGATTTTGAAATGAGCATTAGCGAAGTGAAAAATTCAAGTAAACACTATAAAGGTCATTATGGATCTTCTAGTAGTGGAAACTCTGTAGATATTTCAAGTGATTACGGAGGTATTACATTTTATAAAAATTAATTAAATTATTCATCAACCATCCATTAAAACGGGTATAAAAACACAATCATGAAAAAATTATTGAGCCTAAGTTTAGTATTATTATTTACCGCATCATGCACAGCGCAATGGGGTAAGAAAGTTAAAGGAAACGGAAACATGACCACGGTCGAAAGAAACGTAGGCGAATACGACGCGGTAGGAGTATCCGGTTGGTTTGACGTTGATCTTGTAGCTGGCAAAGAAGGAGAAATTATCTTGGAAGGAGAATCAAATCTTCTAGAGCACATTAAAACAGAAGTAAAAAACGGGAAGTTGTCCATAAAAGTAGAAAAAGGGTACAATCTAAAACCTTCTTCTTGGGATGATGGTATTCGCATTACTGTGCCCGTAGAAAGTATTAACTCGATAGCACTTTCAGGTTCTGGAGATATTGTAAGTAAAACAATGATTAAATCAAATAATTTCAAAACAGCTATGTCTGGTTCTGGTGACATTACTTTAGATATTGAAGCAACTACTATAGACGCTTCAATGTCAGGATCTGGAGACATTACCTTAAATGGAAGCACGACCGATTTTGATGCAACTATTTCAGGTAGTGGAGATATTAAGGCCTATGGCTTAGAAGCCGATAATGTAAATGCTACGGTTTCGGGTTCTGCAGATATTAAGGTAACTGCTAACAAAATGCTAAGAGCAAGAGTTTCTGGTTCTGGCGATATTAGTTATCGCGGCAACCCAGAAAAATTAGATACTAAAGCTTCCGGATCAGGAGATATTTCGAAGGGGTAAATTAAACATCAAAAAACGAACCTAAAAGAAGCCCAATATCATGGGCTTCTTTTTTTTGAACTATTTCTGTACTATAAATTTAATTTTCACTATTTCAAGTTTGTCATTTAGTATGTGAATCGCATATAATGAATTTTGAAAGGGAAGTACAGAGATTTGAACTGTGTTACCAAAAACCGTCAAGTCTTCTTTTTCAACACTCATAACCAACCTACCAATAGCATCAAAAATTTCAATTTTAAGAATACTATCGTCATAAGGCATTTCCACATTTAGTATATCACTAGCCGGATTTGGAAAAATCACAAACTCCCCACTTTCAATTTCACCTTGCTCAATTACAGTAATATTTGATACTGCAGTAAAAGCCCCCTCTTCGGCAGTAACAGTAATAATTGCATTTCCAATAGCAACAGCTGTGATCAATCCATTATCATCAACAGAAACAATACTTGAATCGCTTGAGCTCCAAATAAGCAATTGATTATTTGCGTCCGCAGGACTTATCGTAGCTGAAAGAATAGCTGTGTTTCCAATTTGAAATGTTAATGCTGCTGGGGTGAGACTAACCCCAGTTACTGGGGTCGGAACAGTTACCGTGACATTCGAAGTTGCGGAATAATCTCCTTCTTCCGTCGTGGCAGTAATTACCGTGTTACCAATCGAAATTGCTGTTACTAATCCATCCGCATCAACCGTAGCGACAGTTGTATCACTTGAATTCCAAATTATATTTGGCACCTCGGCATCAGTTGGGATTACAGAAATTTCGAGCATTATAGTCTCTCCATTTAGAAGCTCTATTTCCGTAGGGTTCATTAACAGCCCGGTGATACCTTCAGCTGGGGTCACAGTTACCATCGTGGTTGCAGTATACCCGCCATCTTCAGTAATTACAGTAATAATTGCATTACCAACAGATACTGCTGTAACCATTCCTGTTTCATCAACTACGGCAATAGCTGTATCACTTGATCTCCAGCTAACAGCTGTATTTAAAGCAGTCGAAGGTAAAATCATAGGTGTAATCAAAGATGTATCCCCACTACTAATTGAAAGTTCGGTTGGATCTACACTTATTGCAATTACTTTTGTTTGATCTGGAACAGTACTTTCTAAATTTGGTGATAACACACGACCTGGAATAACCTCTGTTGGTAAATTCCCTGGGCCGTCACTAGGCTTTCGCCAACCCACCGATAAATGATCTGGAAATCTATTCTCTTTTACAAGAGCCTCAATATAATAGGTTTCACCAATTACAAGTTCTATGGCAATAGACTTTTGAGTTAAATAGCGATCCCATTCTTGGGCAAAGCTAGCTTGATTTTGAGATGCTATAGTAATAGCGTTTAACGGGTCTTCATCTGCACTTAGATTTAATTCTGTTTGATCATCCCCTGTAATCCAAAAATAATATGTTCCAGATTCAGGAGCGCAAATAAAACCACTCACCCTTGCACCATAAAAATCAGCAGCATTAGGCGGTATTGAAAATTCTGTGAGTTCTGATGTAGATGAAGGGTTGTTAGGGTAATCCGCTGAATTAATAAGGCTATTTACATCTCCACCAGGAATGTCATCATAACGCTCCATCAAAATAGTGCCACTTGAACTACAAAAATCGGCACCATCAACAACTGTAATAGCTGAATTTGCAGTAAAAGCACCATCATCAGACGTTGCAGTTATAGTAGCTGTACCAATCGCTTGTCCTTTAACTAGTCCTTCTGACGTAACAGTTGCAATTGCAGTATCACTTGAGGAAAATGTAAACGATGTATTTGTTGCGTTTAAAGGTAAAACTTGCGCGGTCAATTGAAATGTAAGACCAACACGTATCGTAGTTTGTGTGGGTTCTAATGTAATACCAGTAACTGGTACCGGAGCGGTTTGTAAGTTTTGAAGAACTGCAACCCAATCTAAATCGGAATTATTAGGTGGAGAGCCAATGCTAACATTTGAACCTGAGCTTATTTCTAACACACTACCATCCGCTAATACTCCACCATTTCTTGGATCATACCATTTTACGGAATAATCTCCGAGAATATCAATTTCAGATGTACCCTCATTTTTAAGATAAATCACATAAACTTCATAGTCTTTACCAAAACACCAACCCCTAGAAACTAAATCATCTTTACTTTCCATTTCTTGAAAAGGGATGTTATTATCAGCGAAAAGTTCTCCAACAAACCTCATATTCTCCCAATAGGTTTCATATGAAGTATAATCTTGCACAATTCTTTCCAATGAAGTTATATTAAATTCAAAACCACCTGCCCCAGCCATAATAGATGACCACAACGATTTCTCTCTAAATAATGCAGGTTCGCTAAGCCCCTGATCAAAAGGTCGATCATAACTAACCACCCATTTTTGATTGTCAATTTTCGAATTAGCCCTCCACTTTAATACACCTGCATGAGAACGTTCTATGTTGTTAGCAAAACCCTGAAGACTTGCACCTGTCAAATTATTTATACCAGTAAGATTATTAAAAACAGCATCGTCAGCAGCGCTTCCATTTTGCAAAACAATGTTGTCATTGTAATAAAGTAATTCTTTCAGATAATCTGAAAAAGCAATCTGTTGTGTATTTGTAACCCCTCGACCATATTGATCATTTGGTCTATCCCATCCACTTTCTTCGCCAATATTCCAAGTAATAGCGTTTAGATAACCAAAGCGAGCTACCAATTCTCGATAGTAGATTTTTCTTGCGTCCGCGAAATTAGCATCTCCTTCAAAATCATTTGACAATTCAAAAACCGATTGGTTTTCTGCTTCTGCCAAAATTAAATGCACCATTAAACCTTTGTTCATCATATGATCAAAAACAATTTGCCATTGATCTAGCTTAGATATATCATAAACATAGTGCTCATCTTTTGTTACCCAAGGATATACAGTATCTGCATCTCCATAACTATTGTCTAGCACAAAAGAATGATCGTTAATACCCTGAGAACTCAAATAGTTAACGGCACCAATTATTCCTTTACCATTTTGATTTTTCCATACCGGATTTCCTGGAACCCAATCAGTAACATGATTAGCATAATCTCTTGCTATGAAATCAGGAGTAGCATTGGTAGGCGTATTGTCAAAATCAATATATTCTAGAAACACCTCTGGTGAACTTGCACCAAGTTTTAGAAAATACTCATTATTGGTCCATTGTAAATAATGTTCTCCAACATAAGTCAGCTTTCCTTTCGCTCTAAAATCAGCTCCAGATTTATCAGTCTCGGCAATTATAAAATTGCCCGAATCGTTATTAATTGATGCTATCGGAGTTCCTATGGAAGGGTCTAAACTAGCCGCAATGTTGTCACCAGCTCGATAAGAAACTCTGTATGACCAGTTACCCGATTCAATAGGGTTAAAGTGACAACGCCATATATTTCCAGTTGAAGCACTAGTTTCGCTAGCATTACCATCAGCTGCAAAATAGCCAGGTACTATATAAGTTTTACCAGATGGACTATTAAAAGTAACATTCAGTCTATAGTCTTTGAAAGTAATTGCTTCTTCTTGCACAAAAGCACCCTGCCAAGTAAGTGTGATTTTATGGAATTTCTTTAGTTCGCCAGAAAATTCGGCGTTTTGTCCAAATG
>CALLIG010000266.1 GCA_938009735.1 uncultured Flavobacteriaceae bacterium | reverse complement strand
TATGAAGAACTTGGTCAATTTATAAATGTGAATCGTGGATTCGGATTTATAGGATATCCTGGAAGGTTCGGAATTTGGCCAGAAATCACGGTAATTACCTTGAAAAAGAAGTCATTAACATGATTTTAACTACGATAGAAGCGTACAAATTGCCTACTATATCTAGGGATTTAACATTTTTTACTACATTTGAGTCGTAAAATAACGATTGAAGTATGTCGAAATTTGGTGAACTTATTGATTTACAGGTTCCTGTGCTGTTAGACTTCTATGCAGATTGGAATGATCATTCTACTGCTATGCATCCTGTACTGCGCGATGTCGCTGCTGCTTTGGGTGATAAAGGCAAGGTGATAAAAATTGATGTAGATAAGAACAAAGAGCTTTCACAAGCACTTCGGGTAAAAGGATTGCCTACACTTATGATCTACAAAAAAGGAGAAATGGTCTGGCGCCAAAGTGGCGAGCAAGACGCCAATACGCTTATTGGTATTCTCAACGAGTACGTCTAATAAGATTTAGTGCTAATATCTTTTAAAGATATAAAACAAGGCTAACTTCTTTTTTGAAGTAGCTAACCTTGATTTATATTCTTAATAGATTTATTTATTTTCTAAAACTGTAGTTGCAGTATCTGCTTCGATGTTAGCAGAAGTACTATCTTTGATTGTCGAATCTAAAAGAGGTGCAGCCTGATTTAAATCAGGATCGATAGGTCTTACGCCTTGCTCTTCTTCATCAAAATGATCAGCATAGAATTTGTCAAAAAACTCATTAAACATTAAAGTTTCTTTTTCACCTCTTTCACGATCATTATTTACCACTAGTATATCAACAAGTCTTCTGTATGAAGTTAAGTCATCTACAATGTTTTCACCATGATTGATCTTTTGTTCGACAGGTAATTCGTAATAATAATCTAATTTTTCAACATACTTGGTTTTTATACGTTCGAACAATTTACGTGCCTTACTGGTTTCTCCAACCTTATAATAACCGTCAATAAAAGGCTCTACTAAAGTGTAGAAACCATACTGATCAATTGGCATATTTTCTAAAGAAATATCAATAACATCTTTTGCTTTTTCAATTTCACCTTCATTTATTAAGGCTTCCATGAGTCTTGCCAAATTACCTCGATAGCTAACACCTTGAATACGAGTTTGCGTATCGTGATATATTTCAGGATCACCAGAATTACCCCAATCCCAATTTTTGACAATATCATACATCAGGTCGGTATCAATTCTTCCCATTTCAAATCCGTTAGGGCGCTCTGTTTTAATAGGAACTAATTTGTATGCAAGGCCATCTAACTGTAAGTAATCTTTCATCCAAATAAATTCAGCATCATCAAAACTTCCTCCCGAAAAATAGATTGGTCGTTTCCAGTCATTATTTGCCATTATATCTAACATCATCATGCTCTTTTTTGTAATGACGCTAGGTAATTTAATGTCAATATAATCTACTATGAGTGCAGAGTCTTTAAGTTTAACAAGCCCAGTTTCAAGCGCGTTTTTCTTATTAACGGGTATGCGTAATTTTCGCGTAGGGTAGTAGACAAGGTTTAAAACATCATCAGAATATTGAGAGGCGTCAGCCCCTACTTTTTCAAAATAATACCTCAGTTTCGTTTCGGGGCGATCACCGTCTACCCAGTCAATGAATGCTTGAACACTCCAGGTGCTTTCGGTAACTTCTTTATTGAAAATAGTATTTGCATCTTGATGATATAAAACATCTCTATTGCCTGTTCGATATTTTTTATGGGATATTTGAGATGGAATAGCTTCACTCTCGTAAGCTTTGCGCTTCATCTGATCAATATACCAATCTGTTTCGAAAAGGCTCGTACAAACAACACGTACATCGGTTCGATAACCTTCAATTTCTTGCGCATACCAAAGCGGGAAGGTGTCATTATCGCCAATGGTGAAAATAATAGCGCCTGCATCTTCTTGACAAGAATCTAAATAGGCTTTAGCACTTGATTGCGCCGTAAAACGATTCGAACGATCATGATCATCCCAATTTTGAAAAGCCATCAAAAACGGAACTGCTAAAAGACAAATTATAGTAATTGCTGGAGCTGCTATTTTCGGAGTCAAAAATTTGCGAATTTCTTCAAACAAACCGTACACTCCTAAACCTATCCATAATGCAAAAATATAGAATGACCCAACGAGGGAATAGTCTCTTTCACGTGGTTGAAAAATATATGGATTCGTGTAAAATTGAATTGCAATGCCGGTAAATAAAAAGAAAACAAGTAGCACCCAAAATTGCTTCGGATTCTTTGATATCTGAAAAACCAATCCTATGATACCTAATAAAAGTGGTAAGAAATAGTAGGTGTTTCTACCCTTATTATTCTCAACGTCACTTGGGAGATTCTTTTGACTGCCTAAATTAGGGCGCATGCCGTCAATGAAATCAATACCACTTATCCAATTTCCGTTGTCATTATATCTGCCTTGAACATCGTTTTGTTTTCCGGTGAAATTCCACATGAAATACCGCCAATACATATATCCGAACTGAAATTCGAACATATATTTTACATTTTGCCAAACTGTTGGAGGTTGCACCTCTAAATATTCATCAAAGCGCTTAATAAAACTTATGTATTGTTCGGTGTCAATTTCGCCATTGGCATAACCGTCTTTTACTTGAGTTACAGCCTCACGAAGATCTTTATTTGATTTCTTCATTTTAAAATCAAGTGGTCCAAAATATTTCATGTAGTTTTCAGCATGCTGTGTACTCCACATTCTTGGTAAAAGACCCATGTGATTTTTGTTGTCGCCAGGTATAGATTTTTCCCAGTAATTGACAATAACATATTTACCAAGTTTGTCATCACGTTCATACTTGGGTTTGCCATCAATATTTTCTCCATTTGACGCAAATGCTGCAGAATAATAAGCCCCATAAACTGGACTATCAACACCCGGGTACTGTTCTCTGTTATAATACGCTAATAGAGACCTAGCATCAGAAGGATCATTTTCGTTAATAACAACATTAGCATTAGCTCGAATAGGTAACATAATCCAAGATGAGAAACCAAGGAATAAGAACATTAGGCAAAGCACGATGGTGTTTGCGGTTTTGAATTCGTTCTTCCGAGTATAGTTTAGTCCGAAATAAAAGGCAGCTATGAATATTAATCCAATAATGATAGAGCCAGAATTAAAAGGCAGCCCCATACTATTAACAAAGAATACTTCACCCCAGCCGAAAAATTGTAATACATAAGTTAGCGAGAACTTATAGACTAACATCAATACGGCAATAACCGCAATATTTGCTATTAAGAAGTTTTTTACGGTAGTGGTTTTGTATTTTTTGAAGTAATAAAGCAAGCCAATTGAAGGTATTGCTAAAAAGCCCATAAACTGAATACCGAAAGTCAATCCCACGACAAAAGAAATGAGTACAAGCCATTTGTTGCCTCTAGGGTTATCAAGATCATCTGTCCATTTTAAGCCTAGGTAAAGCAATAGCGCCATAATCAAACTAGCCATTGCATATACTTCTGTTTCGCCTGCGTTAAACCAAAAACTATCTGAAAAGGTAAACGCTAAACTACCTACGAGTCCACTTCCTAAAACTGCGATTGCCTTACTATTAGTAAGTACGTCATCTTTGCCGATTATTTTGCGAAGTAAATTCGTTATGGTCCAGAACATAAATAGAATGGTAAAGGCACTTGACGCACCTGAAACAAAATTCACCATTCTGGCAACTAGTTGATCATCGCCAAAAGCAAACATGGCGAAAAAAGCACCAATCATTTGCATTAAGGGCGCTCCTGGCGGGTGACCTACCTGCAATTTAGCTGAGGTAGAAATGTATTCACCGGCATCCCAAAAACTACTTGTGGGTTCTACGGTTATGAAATAAACGATAAAAGCAATGAAGAAAGCGGACCACCCTATAATAGTGTCCCATTTTTCGAAGTTTTTTGAAAACATGTACTGTATGATTAACCTATGCGGCGAATTTAGGAATAAATATAGATATGCAGATAGAATTTTGATAAACCTTTAACAGCTAAAAGGATACATTTTTTTGAATAATTGTATTGCAAAATGTTTGTGCAAACCAAACTTTGTTTTAAATTTGCACGCTCGAAAGCTAAACTTGTTTTGGCATCTAGAGATTGGCCCATGGTGTAATTGGTAACACACCGGTTTTTGGTACCGACATTCAAGGTTCGAGTCCTTGTGGGCCAACATTAAACTAAAATCCCAAAATCATATGATTTTGGGATTTTTTGTTTTAAGATGTTTTGTGTATGTATTTCAATCTTAAGGTAATTCCCCCTCAATATCCATATCCTCCATAGAAATACCACTATCAGTCTCCGTATTTTCTAGTGCTTCTGGCTCATCAGTTTCTATAGTCTTCATTTCAGAATGTTCGTTTAAAACATCTTCAGCTTCATTTCTTGCTAAAATCTCCTCATCAATTTCATCAAGCATGGTTCCCATTTTGCGTTTATCTTTAATCATTGCCCATGTCATAACAAGACTTGTTGCAATAATTACGAAAAGAAGTATGCCTGATTCGAAACCTGGTATTTCAGCTTGGGCTGGTATCGCATAGAAAAGGAGTACTGTGATTAGTCCTCTTGGGGCAATAAAAAGTTGCGGAAACATATCTTTTCCTAGGAAGATGCGTAAAACAACCCAGCGAATAGCGTAAATAGAGGCTATTATGAGTAGACTGACCAAAACAACGTTGAGGCTTAATAAGGATGATAGAACTATCGTTATTCCGAAAATCACAAAGAAAAAAGTACGCACTACAAAGGCAGTTTCTAGGGTGATGATATGCAGTTCATGATAAATTTGGTGCATTCGTTCTTCTTCTAGAAATATTTTAGTTTTTCCAGGGAAAAAGAGTTTAATGTTTTTAACAATAAGGCCGAAAATTAGAATGATTATTAATGATGACAAATGCATCTTCTTTCCTATTGCATATAATAAAAGAAGAACCGCAATTAATAAAAACAACTTTGCTTGGCTTTTGATACGTTGAAAAATTAATATGATCGCATAACTGGCAATGATTGCTATGACTATGGTTAATAGCAAGTTTATTGAAAACCCAACTACGCCTCCATCTTCTGCGGGATTCAGTCCACCCGTTAAAAAGTAGAACATCATGATTCCGAAAATATCTGAGAAGGTGCTTTCGTAAATGTGGAATTCTTTTTTTGCTTCAACTAAGCCTCCTACACTTGGTATGATGATGGCGCTTGACAAGATGGATAAGGGAGTGGCGTAAAGCCAAGCCGATTGCATGGTCATTCCGTCAATAAATTGGTGTAATATTAACGCGGCGATCCATGCACTACCAAACAATCCGATTAGTGCAATGGCCATTGATTTTAAAATTGGGACTAATTTTTCTCTTTTTAGTTCTAGCTCTAAAGCTGCTTCTAAAACAATCATAATCAGCCCTACTGTACCCAAAATCTCTAGAGAGCCTCCAAAATCTGGAGTTCTAGGAGCAAAAATATCTAATCCTATTTTTATTAGAATGCCTAACAGAATTAACATAAGAACCGATGGTACATTGGTTTTTTTTGCTAATCCATTAAACCAAAAAGATAGAATAATGATTAATGAAGCTTCAATAAGAACGTTGTAGGAGGAGAAAATTTCCATGGTAGTTGGGTTTGAAAGAGTGTATAAGTAATTATAAAGATAATCTTTATTGCCAAAATCGAAACCTTGACTAGAAAGTTTATGCTAAAATCAAGTTTTAAAAAAGGGAGGAGATCTTAGATTGTATAAAAATAAAAATAAGTGTATATTTGCATGACTGAAAGGATAGAATTTTTATTCATGAGGGGACATTTAGTCCTCTTTTTTATTTCTTGATATTATGTTTAAGGATGAAGTCAAGACGCTTTTGAGCGACGCACTAGACGAAGATGGGAATCTGTTT
>CALLIG010000265.1 GCA_938009735.1 uncultured Flavobacteriaceae bacterium | reverse complement strand
AGCGCAATATTGAAATCAAAAAGTGGAATCCATTCAAAAATTTGCGGGTACTTATTTTTAACGTTATGAGTATCTAATGTTGAACCTGTCTTACCATGAATATCAAATGTTCTTTCCTCTATATCATCAAAATCATCTATAAAAACCTCAAAATTACCCACCTCATCAGCTTTCCATTTATTCATGCGCTGCAGATGACGAATATCAGTAAAAAGATAGCGCTCATCGACCTCTTCCAGACCGCTATCATATATTCCTGTAATTTTAAAATTACGCTGATTAGGTAATTGATCAGCATTCTCTTTAAAGAAAATAGTAAAGAATGTATCTCCAGTTTTTAATTGTAGTCGATTCGCCATTACTCGCGACATAAACACCTCATTATTCAATTCACCTGAATAATCAGGTAGGCGACCATCTACAATATATTCTTCAAAAACGGGCCAATTAAAATCGTTACCAACACCTTTGGCAATAGCTCCTTCAAAGGTAACTTCTGTTCGTATAACAGCCGCTTTAGCTATAACAGCTTGAACATGTGCTACACCCTCAAGATCTTTAAATTCAGGATAAAAATCTTGTTGTAGAGACACAGGTACCACGGAAACATCAGATCTATTATTATCGTAATTGGAAATTTGAATATGACCGCTGAAGGCAGTTACCTTCTCGCGAATCTTATGCTTAAGACCAGCACCCGTCGCAATAGCGATTAGCATCATAATAATACCTAAGGCAATTGCGGTTATGGCAATTTTTATTATTGGTGCGGAAATACTAATTTTACGGTCCGCCCCAGTAATAAGTCGCTTCGCGATAAAATATTCAAAATTCAAAATATGCCTTTTTTATACGGAATCAAAAATACAGTTTTCATTTGGTTTTTGGCCTTATCCTCTTGTGGAAACCAACCCAAAACAGATAGAGCTCCAGTTCAAACTACTGTAGCAAAAGAAGAAGCTGCTGTTGTAAAACCAATTTTAGTTGCCGCAAATCAGACTGAGAAATATATTCACCTTCTAAAAGGAAAATCAATTGCTATAGTCGCTAATCAAACTAGTGTCATATTCAAAAAAGAAGGTCATACGCATTTGGTGGACTCTTTACTGGCGCTAGAAATCGATGTAAAAAAAGTATTTGCCCCTGAACACGGATTTCGGGGAAGAGCAGATGCCGGAGAAAAGGTAAAAGATGGTACGGATATAAATACCGGACTTCCTCTAATTTCACTTCACGGAAAGACCAGAAAACCGAGTGCTGAACAACTAAAAGGATTAGACCTAGTAGTTTTTGATATTCAAGATGTTGGGGTTCGTTTTTACACGTATATCGCAACCATGCAACTTGTTATGGAAGCTTGTGCGGAAAACAATATTCCTGTTTTAGTTTTAGATCGCCCGAATCCGAATGCGCATTATGTAGACGGGCCAACGATGAAAGCAGAAAATACTGGTTTTCTTGGGATGACAGAAATACCGTTAGTGTATGGAATGACTATAGGAGAGTATGCAAAAATGATCAATGAAGAAGAATGGTTAGAAGGAAATAAAAAAGCAGCTTTGACGGTAATCCCTTTAGAAAATTGGACGCGTGATTTAGATTACCATCTTCCTATAAGACCTTCGCCAAATTTACCGAATGATGTTGCAATAAATCTTTATCCTAGCCTAGGGCTATTCGAAGGCACTAATATTAATGCAGGGCGTGGTACAGAATTTCAATTTCAGCGTTATGGGGCTTCATTTTTAGATAGCACCCAATATAGTTTTTCCTATACCCCACAGCCTAACTTTGGATCTAAAACTCCCAAAGAACAGGGTAAAGTTTCTTTTGGTAAAGATCTTGCAGAAATTCCAAGAATGAGTGAAGTATCTTTAGTTTGGCTACTTGACGCCTATAAAAATGCAACAGACAAGAGCTTAGTGTTTAACACAAGTGGATTTACAAAACATGCTGGAACCAAAATACTTCAACAACAGATTGAATCGGGACTTTCAGAAGAAGAAATAAAAGCTACTTGGCAAGATGATATAGCGAAATTTAAAAAAGTACGTGCTAAATATTTGATGTACTAATAACACTAAATTATTCCGTCAACGAATTAGTCGGCTTCCTGTATTTGTGAAAAGGTTGTTTTAAAAGCACTTTAATTTTTCCGTTTGCTTCTTCGTTTGGAAAAGTGTCTACTCCATAAACGATTTGCTCTCTATCTAGTTTCATAAACGTACCAAATAGACGATCCCATATCGAAAAAATATTCCCATAGTTTGAGTCTGTATATGGCAGCATATAATGGTGATGTACCTTGTGCATATCAGGTGAGACTATAATCCAGCTTAAAGCTTCATCTACTTTTTTGGGAAGTTTGATATTCGCATGATTAAATTGTGATAATACTAACGAAAGCGATTGATACAACATTACCAAACCAATTGGTGCACCAACAATTAAGACGCCTAAAACGGTAAACGCAAAACGAATCATACTTTCAAGCGGGTGATGTCTATTTGCCGTAGTTGTATCTACATTATGGTCGGTATGATGCACCAAATGCACCATCCATAAAGGCTTCACTTTATGCTCTACCAAATGAGCGGTATAAGCTCCAATTAAATCTAAAAGCATTACACCTAACAATATATTCAACCAAAAGGGCATTGTCGGCAACCAGTTGATAATTCCGAAATCATTCACAACTGTCCAATCTGAAGTGCTCAATAATAAAAAGGCGAGTGCAAAATTTACAACGATTGTAGTTAAGGTAAAAAACAGATTCGGCAAGGCATGTTTCCATTTATTAACCTTAAAACGCATAAGTGGAAGTATGCCCTCTAAGAGCCAAAAAACAGTAATACCCCCAACCAATAATAAAGATCTATGTAAAGTTGGTATGCTTTCGAAATAGTTTATGATTGATTCCATTGAAGTA
>CALLIG010000264.1 GCA_938009735.1 uncultured Flavobacteriaceae bacterium | reverse complement strand
GCTAATCTGTATAATTTTCGTAATTTTGCAGCTACGCTTAGATTTTAAAAGGACACTAAATCAAACAAAGCTTTTATGAACGGTAAAAAGATATTATTTGTATCTTCAGAATTAGTACCATACTTGCCAGAGAATGAAGTCTCTCTCATGTCTTATGAAACCCCAAGAATGGTTAATAGTAAAGGCGGGCAGATTAGAATTTTCATGCCAAAGTATGGTAATATTAATGAGCGTAGACATCAGCTTCATGAAGTTATTCGATTATCAGGTATGAATTTGGTTATCAATGATGTGGATATGCCTTTGATAATTAAAGTTGCATCTATACCAAAAGAACGTATTCAAGTTTATTTTATTGATAATGATGAATATTTCAAAAGAAAATCAACTTTTTCTGATGAAAATGGAAATCTTTTTCCTGACAATGATCAACGCGCAATTTTCTTTGCTAAAGGTGTTGTTGAGACTGTTAAGAAATTAAACTGGTCACCAGACATTATTCATGTTCACGGTTGGATGGCATCACTTCTTCCATTGTACCTTAAAAAATTATATGCAGATGAACCTCTTTTTGGAGATAGTAAAATAGTTACTTCTGTATACGGGCAATCTTTTGATGGCGAGCTTGATAAAGACATGGTAAAAAAGATCGGTTTTGATGGTGTATCTGAAGATAGTATTACACATCTTAATGCTCCCAATTATAATAATTTGTTAAAAGTAGCAGTAGATTATTCAGATGCAGTTATTTTAGCCTCGGAAGAAATTCCAGAAGAGTTACAAAACCATATTTCCAACCTTGAAAAACCTGTGTTGCCATATGTTTCTTTACAAGAATTTGAAGACGCATATGTTAATTTTTATAACACCGAAGTTTTAAAATAATCTGAATGAGCTTTTTGAATAAATTTAAATTTCCTGCGCTTGCAGGAATTTTACTTGTGGTAGCCCTAGTTTCTTGTGAGCAAGATTTAACGACAATAGGTGCGGAAGTGATAGGCGGTGAGCCCTTCAAGACTGACATGGTTGTCTATAATGTTTCTGCATTCAACAAGAAAATTGAAGCAGTACAAACAAATCAACTTCCGGTATACCAATTAGGGGTTTATAATGATCCTATTTACGGAAAAACAGAGGCTAGTATAACTTCACAAGTTCAGCTGCAATCAGCAAATCCTACATTCGGAATTTACACCGAAAATGATGAATTAACTGACAGCGAAAAAATAGCTGAAAATGAAACTATTGATAGTGTTGTAGTACACATTCCATATTTTACTGATATACTTGATTCAGATGCTGATGGTGTGCCTGATGCTTTAGAATCTGGTGATGATATCCTTTTAGCAACGAATGATAGTGACGGTGATGGTGTGGCTAACAATGATGAAACTGCAAATGGTACTAACCCACTATCCGCAGATACTGATGGTGACGGAATTGAAGATGGTGATGATGAAACTAATGACGCGACGTCTTTTGCCAAAACTTTTGAGTTAGACAGTATTTATGGGAATCGAGAGCAAAATTTTGGATTTAAAATAGAAGCTTCTACCTATTTTCTTCGTGACCTTGATCCCGATTCTAACTTTCAAGATGCTCAAGATTACTATTCAAATCAGCAATTTTCACCGACTTTTACTGATGAGGTTTTGTTTGATAATAGTAGTCTTACTATAAGTAATAAGGAAACGTTATTTTTTACAGCACAAGATGATCCTGATACGCCAGATGTTGATGAGTCGGCAACTGTGGAATCGAGATTTGCCCCTGGCCTTAGAGTACAATTGAGTACTGAAGGATTAGATTTTTTTCAAAGAAATTTACTTGATAAAGAAGGTAGTTCTGAATTATTGAGCTCTGCTAACTTTAAAAATCATTTTAGAGGAGTGCATATGTCTGTTACGCCTTCAGAAGAAGAGCTGTTGTTTTTCCTTGATTTGTCTAACGCTCAAATAGAGGTTTACTATCATTACGATAAAATAGAAGATGGGGAAACAGAAGTCGCAACATCATCTTTTAACCTTTCACTATTGGCTGGATCTTCTACTTCCGGAGTAGTAGGAAACGCTATAAATACATTTGTAAATGAAGATTATCCAGCAGAAATTATAGGTGCAATGGACACTAGTGATAATGCCTCAAGAATATATTTAAAAGGTGGCGCAGGATCTTTTGCTGAAATTCAACTATTCGAAGATGAGGCTGAAATTAACCTGATAAAGGCCAATAATTGGGTGATTAACGAAGCACATTTGATTTTTTACATAGATCAAGATGCTGTTGGAACTTTAGGTCAAGAGCCACCTCGTTTGAATTTGTATAATGCTGAGACGAATCTACCCTTGTACAATTCAGTAACGGAGATTAATACGGAAGATACGGCTCTAGGAGTTTTTCTTAATTATGATGGAATTATAGAAAAATCAGGAGAAAGAGGTCTAAAGTACACCGTCAATATTACGGAGCATATTAATAATATTATTATTCGTGATTCTATAAATGCTACTCTAGGTCTTCAAGTTACTTCAGATATAAGAGTCACAGGCGTAAATAATGTTTTACTTGATAATGGGGATGACAAAGAGTTGCCAGCTTCGGCGATATTAAGTCCGCTTGGGACTGTTCTTTTTGGAAGTGCGGTATTACCTGCTGAAGAAGCTAAGAAATTAAAACTTGAAATTTTCTACACAGAAACAAATTAAAGAAAAATTCTAAGTAAAATTTTAGTTTTGTAATAAATTAAAATTAGAGACTTGGACAAATTTTCATTTAGGCATACCACTATTAGATATTTTACGTTCTACACCTATGTAGCAGGTTTTTGTTAAAGACAACTTGAAAATTAGAAAACCCCAAAAAATTTAAACTTATGTGTGGAATTGTTGGATACATTGGCCATCGAGATGCCTACCCAATTATAGTTAAAGGACTTCAGAGACTCGAATACAGAGGATATGATAGCGCTGGTGTTGCCATTTTTGATGGTAATGAAATTAATTTAGTTAAGACTAAAGGGAAGGTAGAAGACCTTAAGAAAAAAGCCCAAAGTAGTATTTCAGTTGAAGGTAATTTAGGCATTGGTCATACCCGCTGGGCAACACATGGTGTTCCTAATGATGTCAATTCTCATCCACATTATTCAAATTCTGGTAATTTAGTTATTATTCATAACGGCATAATTGAAAATTATGAATCTGTTAAAAAGGAATTAACTAAAAGGGGGTATATCTTTCATTCTGATACAGATACTGAAGTTTTAGTAAACCTTATAGAAGAGGTTCAAAAAAAGGAAGACGTGATGTTAGGTCAAGCTGTCCAAATTGCTTTAAATCAAGTTGTAGGGGCTTATGCAATCGCTGTATTTGATAAAAGAAAGCCTGATGAAATTGTAGTTGCCAAATTAGGTAGCCCGTTAGCAATTGGAGTTGGAGAGAATGAATTTTTTATAGCTTCAGATGCTTCTCCATTTATTGAATTTACCAATAACGCAATTTACTTGGAAGATGAAGAAATGGCTATTATCCGTTTAGGAAAAGAAATTAAACTTAGAAAAATAAAAGATGATGCAGTAGCATATCCTAATATTCTAGAGCTTCAAATGAACTTAGAAGAAATAGAGAAAGGAGGCTATGATCATTTTATGTTGAAAGAGATTTATGAGCAACCAAGAGCTATTTTAGATACCTATAGAGGTAGGCTAAGAGCAGATCAAGGTATTGTAAAGATGGCTGGTATTGACGAGCATCTAGAGAAATTCTTAAATGCAGATCGAATTATCATTGTAGCCTGTGGTACTTCATGGCATGCAGGTTTAGTTGCTGAATATATTTTTGAAGATTTGGCACGTATACCTGTAGAGGTAGAATACGCATCTGAATTTAGATATAGAAATCCGGTTATTACTAAGAATGACGTGGTGATTGCGATTTCACAATCAGGAGAGACGGCAGATACGCTAGCTGCAATTAAATTGGCAAAAGAAAACGGAGCATTTGTTTTCGGTGTATGTAATGTTGTAGGTTCTTCCATCGCAAGAGAGACTCATGCTGGTGCATATACTCATGCTGGTCCAGAAATAGGAGTGGCATCTACGAAAGCATTTACTACTCAGATTACCGTATTGACGTTAATAGCACTTAAGCTTGCTAAGGAAAAAGGTGAATTTTCAGAATCTAAATTTCATGAGTATTTAACAGAGTTAGAAAATATTCCTTCTAAGGTTGAAAAAGCACTCGAGTCAAATCCTTTGATAGAAATTATTTCGGAAGTTTATAAAGATTCTACAAATTGTCTTTATTTAGGAAGAGGATATAATTTTCCAGTTGCATTAGAAGGCGCCTTGAAATTAAAAGAGATTAGTTATATACATGCCGAAGGATACCCTGCGGCTGAAATGAAACATGGTCCTATTGCTTTGATTGATGAGCAAATGCCAGTTTTTGTAATAGCAACAAAGAAAGGCCACTATGAAAAAGTAGTTAGTAATATTCAAGAGATAAAATCTAGAAAGGGACAAATTATTGCAATTGTTACAGAAGGTGACGAACAGGTTAGGGAGTTAGCTGATCATGTGATCGAAGTTCCAGAAACATTAGAGAGTTTAACGCCTTTATTAACAACAATACCTTTACAGTTACTATCATATCACATTGCGGTAATGAGAGAATGTAATGTCGATCAGCCAAGAAATTTGGCAAAATCGGTTACTGTAGAATAGTTTCAACAAAGCTATTAAGTTTTAATATGAAAAGGCCTTGATACTAAGTATCAAGGCCTTTGTTTTTTGAGTAAATTCAAGAATCATCAGTTTTAAGTGTGTTATTTTATGAAAAAAGTACTATGCATGCATAATTTTTTTCATTTTATGATTTACAATTTAAAAAAAACGGTATCTTGCCAGTAACTAGGTTACTAGTAACTAATTTAACTCAAACATAACATGCGAAAAGTTTTCTTAATTCCCCTGCTCTTGCTGGGGACCTTTGCGTTTGCTCAAACTACGGTGACTGGGACCGTTGTTGATCAAAATAACGAACCGATTCCTGGTGCTAATGTTGTCATTGTTGGAAAAGCAATTGGCGCAACAGCAGATTTTGATGGCTTGTTTACCTTAGAGACTTCTGAGGTTCCTCCATTTGATCTTGAATTTTCTGCACTTGGCTATTCTTCAGTTACCGAAAAGGTAACACAAAGTGGCCAATCAATTACTGCAGTATTAACTGAAGCACAGACTTTTTTAGATGAAGTCGTAATCTCTGCTTCAAGAACCCCTGAGCGAATATTTGAATCGCCAGTTACGGTCGAACGTTTTGGATTGTCAGAAATCAAAAACACATCTTCTGCAGATTTTTATGGTGGACTAGAAGATTTAAAGGGTGTAGATGTTAATACGAATAGTTTAACATTTAAATCGGTAAACACGAGAGGTTTTGCCAGTTTTGCGAATACTCGTTTTATGCAATTGGTAGATGGTATGGATAATTCAGCTCCAGCCTTAAACTTCCCAATAGGTAATTTGGTAGGTATGGTTGAAACTGATGTTCTAAGTGTAGAACTATTACCAGGTGCTTCTTCTGCACTCTATGGTGCCAATGCTTTTAATGGTATATTATTTATGCGTAGCAAAAGCCCTTTTGATTATCAGGGTATAAGTGCTTCGATAAAAAGAGGTATAACTTCGCAAGATGCAGCAGGTGACAATTCTTATACTGATCTTGGTATTCGTGCAGCACATAAGTTTAGCGATAAGTTTGCAGTCAAAGTTAATTTTGGATATCTGAAAGGAACCGATTGGGCAGCAAATAATATAGCTGGAAAGGATAGTAACAATTTTGTTATTGATGGTAGTACAAGAGAAAATGATTTAGACTATAATGGTCTTAATATTTACGGTGATGATTATTCTGCAGATATTAAAGATGTAGCACTTGTGTTAGAAGGCCTTGGCGTTTTGCCAGCCGGTGCTAATGCTGCTGTACCTTCTGTACAGGTTAGTAGAACAGGTTATAATGAGGGAGATCTTACTAATTATAATGCTGAAAGTATTAAAGCTGATTGGGGCTTGTATTATAGGCCTATTGAAGGTAATAGTTTAGAACTATCATATGTTGGTAAAGTAGGGTCTGGATCTACAATTTATCAAGGCACCAATAGATATAACATTAATGGCTTTTTTCAAGAGCAACATAAACTAGAAGTTAAAAATGATAACTTCTTTGTTCGTGGCTATGTAGTTAACGGTAAATCTGGTAACTCATATGATATGGTTTTTACCGGTATTAATGTAAACAGAGCTTGGAAAGATGATAGTACTTGGTTTGGTGAATATGCAGGTACATACTTTGCGGCTACTTTAGGTGGTGCTACAGATGAAACTGCGCATGCAGCGGCAAGAGCCCAAGCAGAAACAGGTCGATTTGAACCAGGTACTCCTGAATTTGAAGCAGCTTTTAATAAAAGTATCAATGATGCTGATTTATCAACAGGTTCTAAGTTTCAAGATGCATCATCATATTATCATGCAGATGCCAATTATAATTTTAGTCACTTAATTGATGCTGTAGATATCCAAATTGGCGGATCATACAGACAATACAGCTTAAATTCTTCAGGAACCATTTATACTGATCTTGACGGACCAATTAACTATTCTGAATTCGGAGTTTATACACAGCTTCAGAAAAAAATTGAATTAGCTGGTGAAAAGAGTATTAAACTGACGGGTTCTGTACGTTATGATAAATCTGAATTTTTCGATGGTTTCTTTTCGCCCAGATTGTCTGCTGGTTACACGTTAAACAGAAATCATAATATTAGAGCTTCGGTTCAAACAGGTTTTAGAAACCCAACAACGCAAGACCTTTTTATTGGTTTAGATGCGGGTAGAGCTATTTTAGTCGGTTCGGCTCCTGACAATTTAGATAGATATAGTAGAGATTTTGGAATTAGTGGTGCGGGTCAACTTTTAGGACAGCCAGCAAGCATTAATCAAACAGGACGAGCAGCTTACGAAAACTCGTATTCTTTGAGTTCAGTAACTAAACTTGGTCAAACCGGAAATCCTGCTGATTTAGTTGTATCCAACCCAAATATTGTAAACCCAGAACAAGTAGCCTCCGCCGAAATAGGGTATAGAGGAAAGATTGGTAAATTGATAATTGATTTTAGCACTTATTATAATAAGTATAAAGACTTCATCTCTTCAGAGGTGGTAATTGCACCTTTTTATGGTACAGCTGGTGATGGTGCACTTTCTGTAGCTGCAGTAGCAAATGGCGATTTTCAAGTGTATAGTGCCTATACTAATTCTGAGGCAGATGTTAATTCTTACGGAGCGTCTTTAGGATTGAATATGAAGGTGTTAGGTAATTTTGACTTAGGAGGTAGTTATACCTACACAAAGCTAGATTTTGATAGAGAGCCATTCCCTGATTTAATGTTGAATTTTAATACACCTGAACACAAATTCAAGGCTTCTTTTGGAAATGAAGAATTGTTTAAGAATTTCGGATTTAATGTTTCTTACAGATTTAGTGATGATTATTTTTGGGAAGCAACATATGCGCAGGGCATTGTGCCTGAATTCCATAACCTTGATGCACAGATTAACTATACCGTTCCAAGTATAAAATCTACATTTAAGGTTGGAGGCACGAACATTTTAGGTGACGAATACTTTACAGCCGTTGGAACAGGTTTGATAGGGTCTATGTACTATTTATCATGGACAATCAATAACTAATAAAAATACAAACATGAGAATCATGAAAATAAAATATATAGGAGTACTTGCAGGCCTACTTGCATTTGTAGCTTGTAACGAGCCAGAAGATGTCGATTTAGCTGAGGAAGTGATTGTAGAAGAAGTGCCTGTTGCTATTGCTGGCTCGGCTGATTTTTCTAACTATGTTGCCCTTGGAAATTCTTTAACAGCAGGTTTTACGGACGGAGCTTTATTCAAAGCCAGTCAAGAACTTTCAATGCCAAGTATTTTGGCATCCAAGTTTGCCTCTGTTGGTGGTGGTGGTTTTACACAGCCTTTAACTAGTGATAATTTTGGTGGTCTTGCTGCTGGCGGTGCTAGAATAGCAGGTCCAAGGCTCGTTTTTGGTGGTGCTGGCCCAGTTCCAATAGAATCATTAATAGGCCCTATAACTGTATCAACAGATATCGTATTGAATAATCCTGCGGGACCTTTCAATAACATGGGTGTACCAGGAGCAAAAAGTTTTCACTTATTAGCACCAGGTTATGGTAATTTAGGAAATGTAGCTTTAGGTCTTGCAAATCCTTATTTTGTTAGAATGACAGGTTCTACTCCTGATGCAAGTGTGCTTGAATTAGCATTAGGTCAAGCTCCTACCTTCTTTTCATTATGGATTGGTAACAACGATGTTTTAGGTTATGCAACAACGGGTGGTGATGGTACTAATACACTAACACCAGTAACAGGTGCGCCAGGTGTTGGTTTTGATGGTAGTTATGGAGCTTTAATTGCTTCTCTAACTGCATCAGGAGCAAAAGGTGTAGTTGCTAATATTCCAAATGTGACAAGTATTCCGCATTTTACTACGGTACCACATAATCCGGTGCCTTTAGATGCAGCAACTGCTGGTGCGGTTAATGGAGCTTATGCTCCATATAATGGTGGTATTCAGGCAGCCCTAGGTGCTTTGGCTGGAACAGGTCTATTTACTCAAGAAGAAGCTGATTCAAGAATGATAAGTTTTGAAGCTGGAGCAAACAATGCAGTAGTTATAGAAGATGAAAGCCTTACTGATTTGGGTGCAATTAATCCTGCATTTGCAGCATTACCTAAGATCAGACAAGCTACAGCTGCTGACTTAATTGTTTTACCTGCAGCTAGTTTTATTGGTACTCTTGCTGTAGAAGGAAACCCTTTAACTGTTAATGGTGTTGCTATTCCACTAGCTGACAAATGGGTTCTTTTGCCTAGTGAGCAAGAAGAAATTGCAACAGCAACAGCAGCTTATAACGCTATTATTTCAGCTGCAGCTAGTCAAGCAGGCTTAGCTTTAGTAGATGCAAATTCTTTATTAGATCAACTAGCAAACGGTGGTATCACAAGTGGTCAGTTTACTTTAACTTCTAATTTGGTTACTGGTAGTGCTTTCTCATTAGATGGAGTTCATCCAACAGCTAGAGGTTATGCTTTACTAGCGAATGAATTTATGAAAGCAATTGATGCTACTTATGGTTCAAATTTTGAAGCTTCAGGTAATTTTGTAAACGTCGGAGACTATCCAACAAATTTCTCGCCTACACTTCAATAATAGCTTAATATAATAAGATTAAAAAAGCCTTCCATGTGAAGGCTTTTTTTTGTCTAAAAAAGAGATAGAACTAGTTTTCAATTACAGCTTTATATCCTATCTTTGCAGCCTGAAAATCAGTCATATTTTGCTGATATTTCAATTAAAATAAATCCTAATACATTAAATACGTAAGTAATGTCAAAAGTTACAGGTAAAGTTTCTCAGATTATAGGCCCAGTTGTCGATGTTGAATTTCAATCAGGTGATGAGCTTCCAAAGATCTATGATTCGTTAGAAATTGATAAAGAAGACGGTTCAAAATTAGTTTTAGAGGTACAATCACACGTAGGTGAAAACACCGTAAGAACTATTTCTATGGATTCTACAGATGGTCTAAGTAGAGGAACAGATGTAGTATCTACAGGCGCTGCAATTCAAATGCCAGTTGGTGATGATGTTTACGGTCGTTTGTTTAATGTAATTGGAGATGCCATTGACGGATTAGGAGATTTGCCGAAAGCAGGTAAAGACGGACTTCCAATTCACCGTGATGCACCAAGATTTGAAGACCTTACGACAACTACTGAAGTTTTGTTTACAGGTATCAAAGTAATTGATTTGATTGAGCCTTATGCAAAAGGTGGTAAAATTGGATTGTTTGGTGGTGCAGGTGTTGGTAAAACAGTATTGATTCAAGAATTAATTAACAATATAGCAAAAGGTCACGGTGGACTTTCAGTATTCGCAGGAGTAGGAGAAAGAACTCGTGAAGGAAACGATTTACTTCGTGAGATGTTAGAATCAGGTATTATCAAATACGGAGATGATTTTATGCATTCTATGGAAGAAGGCGGATGGGATTTGTCTAAAGTGGATAAATCAGTAATGAAAGAGTCAAAAGCAACTTTCGTTTTTGGTCAAATGAATGAGCCTCCTGGAGCTCGTGCTCGTGTAGCACTTTCAGGTTTGACTATTGCTGAGTATTTCCGTGATGGAGCAGGTGAAGGTCAAGGTAAAGATGTACTTTTCTTTGTTGATAATATATTCCGTTTTACACAAGCAGGTTCTGAGGTGTCGGCACTTTTAGGTCGTATGCCATCTGCTGTAGGATACCAACCAACTTTGGCAACAGAAATGGGTGCTATGCAAGAACGTATTACATCAACTAAAAGAGGGTCTATTACATCTGTACAGGCGGTATACGTTCCTGCAGATGATTTAACCGATCCAGCACCAGCAACAACTTTTGCTCACTTAGATGCAACAACAGTATTGTCTCGTAAGATTGCTGAACTAGGTATTTACCCTGCGGTTGATCCTTTAGATTCTACATCAAGAATTTTGACTGCAGATATCTTAGGAAACGATCACTACGATTGTGCACAACGAGTTAAAGAGTTATTGCAACGTTATAAAGAACTTCAAGATATTATTGCCATCTTAGGTATGGAAGAACTTTCTGAAGAAGATAAATTAGCAGTAGGTAGAGCAAGACGTGTTCAACGTTTCTTATCTCAACCTTTCCACGTTGCAGAGCAGTTTACTGGTCTTAAAGGTGTGTTAGTTGATATTAAAGAAACAATAAAAGGTTTCAATATGATTATGGAAGGAGAATTAGATCATCTTCCAGAATCTGCTTTTAACCTAAAAGGTACCATCGAAGAAGCTATCGAGGCAGGAGAAAAAATGTTAGCTGAAGCTTAATATTAAGAGACATGTATTTAGAAATTGTATCACCGGAAGCCACATTATTTGCAGGAGAGGTAACAGCAGTTACAGTACCCGGAATTAATGGCGAATTTCAAATGTTGAAAGATCATGCACCTGTCGTTTCATTACTTCAAAAAGGTAATGTACAAATTGAAGGTAGCGTTGCCATTGATGAAGCGTACCAAAGTAAATTCTCTACCGATGCTAACGGAAAAACTATTTTACCTATTTCAAGCGGAACAATAGAAATGAAGGATAATAAAGTAATTGTATTGGCTGATTGATCTCAGCTAATTAAACTTATAAAATAAAAAAGCCATACATACCGTATGGCTTTTTTATTTGCGGTATTCTAATATATCTGAAGGTTGACATTCTAAAGCTTTACATATCGCTTCTAAGGTTGAAAAACGAACCGCTTTTGCTTTACCTGATTTCAAAATAGAAAGGTTAGCTGTGGTAATACCTATAGCTTCTGCCAAATCTTTACTTTTCATTTTTCGCTTGGCTAGCATTACATCTAAGGTTACAATTATAGCCATACTTATATAGTTAAATCGTTTTCGTTTTTCAATGTAGTTGCTTTCATTAAAGTGTCACTTTGGATGATGAAAAACAAACCAACAATTGTTATTATCATTTGTAATAACAGGTTATTATCAAAAGATATTTCTAATTTAGATTCTTGGGTGAGTTGCTTAAAGAATATAATAACAAATATTAAGTAATTAAGCAAAGAGCTTATTATAAGTGTGCTTCCTGATTGTTTAAGAAATTTAGGAATATCTTCATGGAAGAGATCTCTTTTCAACATACTCTTAGCGGCGGTTCTTAGTTGCTTGATTCCTATAATCAAGAAAATGTATGCTATGAGTGAGAACATAAAAATTACCCAAGAAAAAACCTTCCAATCATAGACTTCTTTACTTTCTTGAGCTATCATAGTTAGGCCAAATGGCGCAACAAAAATCAAACTTAATAAGCCAAAACATAAACCAAAGAATAGAATGTCAATTAATGTTTTAAATAGGATTGCTTTTTTCATAATATTATATTGTTAAGTCGGTTTCTTGACGCAAACTGTAGCCTTTGGAAAATAGAATGCTTAGTATTATAAGAACATTTCCTAATAAGAAGAAAGTAATATTGAAGTCAAATCTTGGATTTATGTTGATGAACATACTATTATCAAGATTTTCTCCATTTAAAAAACTTGAAATTTCAATGTGATGAATGTTCTTATTGAGAATATATACTAGGAATAACCTGATCAACTCTGAACTTATTAATATTAACCCTATTGCTTTTGTTTTTGTAATCAGAGTGGGACTAAAATCAATTTTTTTTCTTAGTTGTTTAAAAATAATCATCAAAAGATAAAAGATAATTGCGATACAAATTATTGTAATATAATTTCTAAGAATCAATAACGCTTTTATCCAAAAATCCTTTGAGTTTATAGTAGCATATCCGTCCGAAGTTATAATTGATGAATTAAAAGACACCTTTAAATTATTTTCCATCTCTGGAGTTATCGTTCTACTACCTTCGCCGTAATCTGGCCATATTTTGATATTGTTTGTTATAACATTTTGTACTGAATCAATAGTTTTTATTCCAAAATCAGAATCTTTATAATATCTAGCATTAGCGCCAGACTTATAAGTAACAATTGAATCGGGGATGGACGTTTGAACAGAAACAGGAAAGGCGTAACCTTTAGAATGATGATTGCCACTAAAAAAATTACCATACTTTCCATTACTAGTAAAGCATTCTAAACTCAATCCAAAAAGTAAAATAATCATGGTGAGATAAAAACCTACTTTAAATAAATAGTATAAAGATGAAACTGTAGTATTATTATTCATAAAATTATTGTTTTACAATAACAAATATAATAATATTATCGTAAAACAATAATTAAATATCAATAAATAATAATTTTAGCTCCAATCCCAATTGATTAATTCCCAAGAAACACCATCACTAACTTGAGTTTTTAAGACCTTGAAGCCTATATTCAAATGAGCATTCAATGAACGTTGGTTGTCTGTTGCAACTTCAGTAAGTAAACAATCAAATTCGTTTTGTAATTCCTCTTTATAGAATTGATACATACCCCTAAAGATTCCCTGTTTACGATAATCTTTTGCGATGCATATTTGTCCCATTGCCAAATATTTTTTATCTCCAAGTAGTTCCGTTGCCGCTTCAAACATAGCAGAAAGTATAGATATTTCATCTCTAAACTTTGGAAGCATAACAAGTGCGTATCCAACAACTAAATCTCCATCCATAGCAATAATATGCGGACAGGCATCATTCATTTGTTTTAAAACATCGAAGGAATGTGAAACCGTAACATAGCCTTCGTTTTGTTTATCCTGTTTGTTTACAGAAGCAATGGCATTTTTTTTCTGAAGTCCTAAAATTTGAAGAAGCTCATCTTTTGAAGAAGCTCGGGTATATTGAACCTTCATTTACTCTATTTTAAGCCATTCTTTCCGTTTCATCAATACTTCAGAAGATATATCCGCACCTTCTTTTTCAGCAAGAATTATGCTGTAAGTGGGGTCGGGTTCTAGAGTTACCGTAGTCGTTTTTTCTAAATCAAACCTTTTGAAGTTTATGGTAAGGTCTTCTCCAACTTTGAATTGACTGATATAAGAGTCAAAGCTTTGCTCTTTAGAAAAGGGTAAGTTATTAATTGCAGTTATTACATCACCTTTATTTAACCCAGCTTTATAAGCCGGACTATTCATCTTCAATCCATCTTCAATTAATCCCGTTAAGGTATTTAATTTAGCTCCGAAATAGGGTGAGGCTTCTTTTCTGGTTAAGATTACTCCAACAGAATCAAACAGATTTTCGTAATCAGGCATCCCACTTTTATAAATATAGTTATCGAAGAAATCGTTGCTAAAATCTGCTCCGGCATATTGTGCTAAAGTTTTTTTAAGGCCATTGATAGTATATGGGTCTTCGTTTTTGCCGAAATTTTCCCAAACTAACTTCATATAATCATCAAGGTTCAAGTCGTTTTTGCGAAGTGATAAATCTAAAGCCAGTCCTAAAACGCTCCCATAAGAATAGTAAGAAATAAAAGTATTTTGACGATTTACAGGGTCTACTGAAGTAGCTGCATCAACAAAAGGAGCCTGGAAACTCATTTCAATGGGGTTGAAAAACGTTCTACCAGGAGAATTCCAAACATAATTAAAAGTTCCGCTTAGACCTTCTGCGTAGTCGTTTGGGGATAAAAGCCCTGCTCTACAAAGAATCAAATTCGTGTAATAACTAGTAAAACCTTCTGCAAACCATAGCTCGCCACTCATATTTGCTTCCTCAAAATCAAAGGGCTTCAAAGATTTAGGTCGTATACGTTCAACGTTCCAAGCATGAAAAAATTCATGTGATACTGTACCTATATTTTTTTCCATACCACCATCAGATAAACTCCGTTTACTGGTCAATATGGTAGAGTTTCTATGTTCCATTCCATCACCAGAAGCATTAGGGACATAGCAGGCTAAAAATGTATAAGAGCCATAATCGAATGTGGGTAATTCGCCGTAAACTTCTTTTTCAGCCAATACTACTTTTTTAATTTGTTCAAAGTAGAGATCAGTTTCTTCTTCTGTTCCATTATGGTGTAATGCTAGCCTTATGTTTTGTTTTGTCCCTTTTTTATTACTAACATCAAATGAGCGTAAATGATGGTTGCTTAACTCCGTGGGTGAATCCATGAAATAAGAAAGATTAGGAGCCCTAAAGGTGTTATCTACAGTCTCAGGTAGCTGTGTAGCAATTTTCCAATTGAGATCTTCTCGTAGATTGAAACGAACATTTATTCTATGATGATTTTGTTTTGGTGCATATAGAAATGTAGCTGGCATATTTAAGTGTGCATGTGTCTCATCAATTTGAGAATAAGTGCCATCACCTCTATTTGCAAATAAGGTATAATTCACCTGAACCGTTTTGTCATGACCAACTATTTTCCACTCATAAGGATTTGGTCGAATTACTTGCAAAACATTTCCTTCGCTATCAAAAGCTTTAAAATTGTAAACATTTTTAGCAAATTCGTGAAGGGCATAGCGACCTGGTGAAGTTCTACTCATCCTTACGGATAAGGTATCAGACTTGATACTGGTAAAAATTGCCTTTATTTCTGCTTCATGATGAACAGCGTTTTCAAAGGAAATTTCATAGGAGTTAGTTTGACTAAAACCTAGTGCTGTAATACAAAGTAAAACAGTAAGACAAAGTGTTTTCATTTGTGGTTCAATTAATTAGTTAAGCGTCTAATTTATAATCTTTTATCTAATAATTATTTTTCTGAGTGAAGTTCCGTAGGGAGTCTCTAATAAAACAGCATAAACACCAGACGGCATTCCTGAAATATCAAAAGGAATGCTGTAAGATGTTTCTCCTCGTTCCTTTTTAGAAGCTACCATGCCGTTATTAGCGAAGCTGAAAACTTTAATGCTAACATCACCACGTTCAGTCAAGTTAATATCAGCAGTAAATTTACCGTTTGTTGGATTGGGATAAACAATAAAATCTTCAACTAATTTTTGATTAGTTTGAGAATCTTGCTCATCGATCAAACCATCTTTAGCTACAATTATTATGTTTTTAGTTTTTTGAGCGATACAGTCACCTCGAGATGTGACTACTGTTATTTCATATTCACCGGCTTCAGCAAACGAAAACTCAACAGCATCTTTATCTTGAGTGGCAATCTTAGCATTAATTGGAAGTATCCATTCAATACCATCTGGTAATGGAAAGCTAATATCAACTGCAACAATGGTTTCCCCTACAAAAGCTTGACTAGACATTGCAAATTCCGAATCAATCTCATCAGTACTAACCTCAACGAAAATTGTGCCTTCTGTGGTACAGCCTGTCTGAGACTGAACGGTAACAGTATAATTTCCAGTTTGGCTTATTATTACTGTAGATGCGGTGCTTGAAAAGCCATTATCAGAAGTCCATGCGTAGCTAGCGGTGTCATCAGCAACGGTTGCGTCTAGTTCTAATACTTGATCAACACAAAGTACTCTATCAAGTCCTAAGTCTACTTCTAGCGGAACTGGGTTCTCCAGTACATAAGTTCTAGTTATCGGCCCAGTTTCGAAACCAGTAACGGTAACGGTATAGCTTCCTGCGCCAAGATTGTTGATATTATTTTCAGTTTCACCGGTACTCCAAGTATAAGTAAATGAACCATTGCCTTGATTTGCTAAGATGGTAATACTGCCATCAGTTTCTCCTGTACAAGAGGGTTGCACAATAGTATCTTCAAGAATATCTGGTTGCTTTACATCATAGGTCTCGGTAATATTACAGCCATTAGCATCTGAAATGAAAACAGTATAAGAATCAGCAGCCAAATTTGAAATTGTTGCTTGATTACCTATGCTAGCATTATCCGAAAGTCGAGTCCACTCATAAGTATACGGAGCAGACCCACCTATAATATCTAAAGATATACTACCGTCAAGTTCTTGATAAGCTGAAGCATTGTTAAGTGTTATATCAGCTATTTGAACAGCATCATCGGGAGCAGTAATTATTACAGAACTTTGAATTATACATCCATTTGCATCTTCTACCTCAACAGAATACTCGCCAGCATCTAGTCCACTCACATCTGCTACAGTTGCAGCATTACTCCAAAAATATTGATATGGGGGTGTACCACCAGTTACTGTAATATTAGCACTACCTGTTGGTTGCCCAACACAAATGACATTCGTAGTATTGTCAATAGTTATTTGAAGTTGAGTTGGTGCAGTAATTATAATAGGGTCGCTATCAATAGAAGTGGAATTTGCGTCGGTTGCTCTTAGAAAGTAGGTTCCTACTGAAAGATCAGCAATGATATCTGAATCTTCATTAAGTACTGTATTATTCCCGTTAGTGACTTCAAACCATTCATAAGTATATGGAGTAATACCACCCTGAACGTTGGCTGTTATTTCTCCAAAATCATCACCAGAACATTCTAATAGTACAGTTTGAGTAAGATTCGCAATTAATACTCCAGGTTCGGTAATTGTAATATCAGCAGAGATCAGTCTACAACCGGTGTCGTTGTTTATAGCAAAATTACCATCGGTAATTGTAACGTTATAATTACCTGCTGCAAGGTTTGAAATGTCTTCATCAGCTGACGTAAATCCATTCGGCCCTGTCCATTGATAGGTATAATCTCCTGAACCACCTTCTGCGGTTATAAAAATAGCTCCATTAGTTGCATTAGCTGCGGTTACCGGTCTTTGTTCATTAATAATAAGGTTTAATTCAAGAGGCGCTGTGATTAAAACAGGGGTTGGTTCTGTAAATTCACAGCCATTGGCATCACGTACTGTAATGTTATAGCTATTTGAGATAAGGTTTGTAATAGGTGAGGCTTGAAATGTCCCTCCATTTATAGAATAAGTATAAGTACCTGAACCCCCTGTTGCTTGAATGTCTAGGCGACCATCATTACCTCCAAAACAAGAAACATCGGTTGCATCAATATTGGTAATACTGACTAATGTAGCTGGCTCAGTAATAGTTATAGTAGCTGTAATGACAGTAGTATTATCGTCTGTTGCGGTTAGAATGTAATCCCCTGCTAGAATACCTGTTAAATTAGCGGTGTTGATTCCATTACTTACCGGTACTGGGTCTCCATTTGCCCGAGTCCATAAAAATGTAATAACTCCCTCTCCGGTAGCCGTTGTAGTTATACTGCCATTTGCTTCATCTTTACAAGTGGCATTAATTGGAGTAATATTTGTAATGGTTAAAGGGCCTACTTCCGTGACCTCAAAACTTTGGCTGATTGAACAACCTGAGGCATCGGTAACAATAACTTCATAAGTGCCAGCTGCTATTGCTGTTATATTTTGACTTGTTGCATTGTTAGCGTTGGCACTCCATAGATAAGTTAAAGGTGCTGTTCCTCCGGTAAAAGCTGGTGCTATTGCGCCGTCACTCAACCCTGCACCGCTAGCCCTTGTAATTTGGGTATTAACTTCATCCCAAAAGATAGCAGGAGCGTTTACTATAGTAACACCGGGCACTACAAAATCACAAAGATTGGTTTCGCCAGTTCGAACACGAAGGGTGTAACTAGCAGTTGCTAAATTTTCGAATAAAGGACTCGCTTGAAAATTCATTCCATCATCTATACTATATGAATAGCTGTCGGATGGACTTCCAATAGGGTTTGAAAAAGTAATGGATCCAGTACTTGCACCAATACATGTAGCAATGGGTTCTATGGTTGCTGAAACTTCGGGCAATGTAACTATTTCGAATAGGCCACTTTGAGCAGTTTGACTAGCGTCAGCATTAACAATTTCTAGATAATATGTTCCTGCACCTAGGCCTTGCGTGCTTAGCGTTCTTAAATCTGAATTTTCGCCGGCAATAAGAGTGCCATCTTCTAATCTCCAATTAAAGGTAACAGTTCCTGTAGCCGCAATGGTCGCTGTAAGGCTACCGATTGATTGGCCGAAACAGGTAGGTGTTCCTGTAAAGTCTGTTATTGAGAAAGCTGATTGTTCACCAATGGTAAATTCTTGATTAAGTTCACAACCATTATCATCCGTTACGGTAACGGTATATAAACCTTCAATCAATCCAGAAATATTTTGATTTGTAATGCCACCTACATTTGGCCCTAACCATGAGTAAGTAAACATTTCACCTATTCCATCATCAAAACCTCCAACGAAAACAGGAGAAATAGAACCATCCATAAGTCCGGGAGCAGAAATATTGTTTATTGCACTATTTGCAGCATCCCAAGAAATAGCGAGTGTTTCGATTATAACTACGGTTTCATTATAGCTGCAACCGCCATCTTCTTCAATAACTACTTCATGATCACCTTCTGCAACAGTATTAAATGTTCCTGTATTTTGAAAGTTAACACCACCATCAATGCTATACCTGTAATTAGAAATAGGGTCAAATGAGCCACCTACAGCATTTGTTATTGTTATTGTACCAGAATTAGTATTTGGGCAAGTTGGCGTAAATTCTATGGTTGCAGTAATTGGAGTGAGTTCGCTAATAGTAACATACTCTGCTATTTGGGCTGACACGTTACTATTGCTAACTACTTCTGTTATTCTTAGCCCATAAGTACCGGCAGACATATTTGAAACAACTACCGTTCTATCTGATGTCGTTATTGGAGAAAGAACAGTTTCTCCTGGACCTGGTTCTAATATGAATTCAAAAATAATATCTCCTGTACCTTGAACAGTTGCCGTTAAGGTTCCTGTATCTATACCATTACAGGTATCTGTACCAGTAAATGATTGAATGGATAAAGGCCCTGGTTCGGAAATTGTGATGGCTTGCATTAAAGTTGCCATACAAGTTTTCGTATCTGTTACAATAACTTGATAGGTGCCTGCAAATAAATTATTGATGTTCTGGTTAGTATTGCTATAGGCTGAACCATCAATATCTAAAATTCCTGACCAAGCAAAAGTATATTCATCAGGAGCAACACCTGGCGTGCCACCTGTAACATCGATAACAATAGCTCCTTCATTACCGCCATTGGTTGAAACATCTTGATGACTAGCAATTACTTCAGAAACCGCAATTCCTGCTGGTACAATAACATCTTCTAGCACATTGGAAGTACAAAATGTAGTATCTCCAACATTTGGAGTTTTACGAACAACAATCTCAAAATAAGTACCCGCTTGTGTAATTGGAATTCGACCATTTGCATCAAGTTCAATCCAGACACCTAGATTTCTATAGGAATATTCAAAATCACCCGTTTCAGAGACTTCTATTTCTATATACCCATCAGAGGTTCCGTTACAGTCTAAACCTTGCATGTTTAATAGGCTTATAGTAATAGGATCAGGGTCGGAAATAGTGAAAGTATCTACAGCAACGGTAGCGGGTATTAAAAAATCACCGGTACCAGTAAATATGATTTCAATGGTATAATTTCCAGGACTCAAATCAGTAATGTCAAATTGTGGTTGTGTACCATTATCTGTTGAAGTCGAATTGGTAGTGACATTTGTCACTCTATAGGTATAAGGGTTTACAGTACCTATTAATTCAATAGATACTTCACCATCTGTGCCATTATTACAAAAAGGAGCGTTTGGTATTGGGACTTCAAGCTGGGGTATAGCCGCTGTACTAACTTCTATATCCCCTAAATCTTCAGTTGTTTCAGAACAACCATTAGCATCTAAAATTGTTATTCGATAGGTGCCAACCAGTAAGCTTGAAAATTCAATGGTTGAATTAGTAGTATTATTATTAAACATAGGATTTGACACATCGTCAAATAACAAAGTGGCCTCGTTCCATTTTGATAAAGAAAAAATATAATTTGGTGCACCACCACCATAGGAGGCCCTTATTACCCCGTCAGGTGCTGTAATACTTGAAGCAACGCCAGTTTGAGGGTCAGAAAGTGTTAAGTCAGGCGCAGCAGCCTCTATGTTATCAGTTAGTGTTGTAGCATCACTAAAACAACTATTTACCGAATACTGGGCTCGTATTTGTACAGTTTGTTCAACATTTACCAAATCAACAGGTTGTGGGTTTGCCGAGATGTTGCTCCAATCAGCATCATTTGTGCTATTAATTCTGTATTGATAACTATAATTTCCGGTACTATTTAGATTATTGCCACCACTTGCACCAAATGTTATTTTTGCAGTATCGCCGCAAAATTGAGGTGCTTCAATGCTTCCAGTAGCGATTATTTGGCTGGGTTGTTCAATTATAAAGCTTTCGGTACGACCAAAACTTTTAACAATGACGTCGTCAGGATTTGGAAAATTGTAACGGACTTCTTGGTATATAATATAATATTCGGCAAAGTCTCTAAATGTAGCTCCATTATCAATAGTACTACTGCCATCTAAGGCAACACCACCTTGAGCCACAGAACTATCAAATGTACCCGAATGATTTCCTGTTCCATCAGGTAATTCAACCATTGTAATACCTAGTGGATCAGCAAAGCTTTGATTTGGAAATACTGGAGGGTCTGCTCTTAACTGATCATCAGTCGCAGGTGGTGGTGTTCCTTGAAATATGAAATAACGCATTTCAAAATCATCACTAATATCATCTTCAAAAGTAAGCGTTATTCCACCATTACTTTCCCCGTTGCAAGTAGCATCAATAGTTTGAATAGGGTCATCTATAAGCCCAACTGAGCAGCCTATGATGTCGATTGGGTAATTCTTAATGTATGTTCCATTGAGGGCGTTGTGCCTTAGTGTAAAGGCGCCTGAAAAAAAACTTTCATAGTTTTCTCCAAATATTTCGACAACGCTTTTATTAAGTGGAAAAAGATTAGAAAAATTGGGTAAATCTGCCCAACCAGTATTGCTTAAATATTCCCACTTTAACTTAGTGACATCTGAGTTATATGTATTTCCGTTATACATTTCAAATAGAGGTTCATCTTCACAATGTGCACCAAATGGAGCAGGCATATCAGGGACAAAGACAGCCTGATATTCGATTATTAAGCATCCTTCTGTTAGGTTTTCAGTATACTCAAAAGGGCCAAGAATATCAAAAAAATCATATTCACCGCTATCTGCAAAACGTTCACAGTACCATTCAAATTGGCCACAAGGTCCACCGCAGCCATTACCTGGGTCATCATTGTAGCCTAAATAGATATCCCATTTGATTTCTACAGATGAGGAGGTAATATCCCATTCACCTGTTGCATAGTCGTAAAAACTAATTCCTGCCTGAACATCCGAAGCACCTTGACTAATTGATGTTACCTCGTCAACATAGTCTGATTCATCAGAAATGACATAAAGTTTCCCTTGACCAATACACGGAAGCACATTGGCTAATAACAGTAGAAATAGTATGACTCTCCTCATAGCTTAATATTTTATAGTAACCTTTTTCATTTGAGCAAGAATTCCGTTTTTTAGCAATAATTGCAAGCCATAAACATAGTTAGTGTTAATCTCTAAATCAACATCATTGTGGCCTGTCGAAGAACCAGATAATGTTTTATATAGCTTTAGACCTTCCTTATTTTTTGCGCGGTATAGCTTATATTCTAATACCTCAACATTTTTGATTCGCCAAGAAAGATTGATAAACCGCAATTCTCTATTAGCGGTACCTGAAAATTTGATATCTGCTTCTTTTAATGTAGCACCCTTCCAAATAACTGAAATAACATCTGATGGGGTACTCTCTAAACCAGAGATGTCTTTTGCAATGATGGTATAGTTATAATGGTTCGGTTCTAACTCTTTTGAATCTAAAAAAGTAGAATCTGTTTGATTTAAAGACACGAATAATTCTTCCCATTGAGTTTCTGTAATATTTTCGCTTCTTCTATAAATACTATGCGATGCAATATCAGTACTGCTACTAGGTATCCAATTCAGCTGAACTCCCTCATCGGTCACTTCAAACTTTGTAAGTACTGGTGGAGATGGTGGCACCAAATCTGGTAAAGTTAAAGTCAATAATTCTGAAAGCTCAGACCTATTATAACGTTTATCTTCTGCTTGAATTTTGTAGTAGATTTTTTGGTTTAAGTTCTTTACAGAAACGGTATCTACAAAGGTTTCCTTTTCAAAAGTTTCATTAGTTACTTCGCTAAATTCTATATTCGGATTATTAGCTTTGAAAATACGGTAGCCTGCTAAATCTTCTTCCAAATTTTTATTCCAATTAAGTGTGACAATTCCGGTGGTGTCTATCTTTCCTATTAATCCAATTGGCGCTTTTGGCGGAATTGAATCTACAGGCTGTACTATAGTGGTAAATGATTCACTATTTAATCCATTTTTACCTTTAGCAATGATTTTGAAATAGTTAATTCGTTTCAAATTTTGAATACGAGTACTACGTTCTTCGGGTGGAATACCCTTCTTTACGATTTCAAACGGACCTTTATCTGTATTTCCGCGTTGTAATTCAAATCCTGAAATTTCTTCATTCCCTTTTTCGTCAAATTCCCAAAATAATATAGCCTCGGTATCCGTAGGTATTTCCTTTCTTGAAATACGTGGTACGAATTTCAATTCTTTTTTGGCGCCACCGAATACTACCTCTGAAGCTACGCTAGTTTCGTCAAAGGCGGTTTTACCTTTCACACGATAGTAATATGGTTTTCCATTAGGAATCGAATCAGTATAGTATAAAGACAAAGATTCCGTTCCATCGTTTTTCTCTGCATTGAAAATGGGCAATCCATTTAACTGTGAGAAATTGGTATTATCTTCTGAGCGTTCTACAATGTAACTGGTATAGACATTTTGTAGCAGACTAAAATTCCAACTGAGCTGTGCAAAACCATCACCAAAAGTTGCTGCAAGACCTATCGGAAGCGGAAGTTCTTCATATAAGTCAGTACTAGCATAGATCGCACCTTCTTTGATTTTCATTAAAGATTCTTCTGGAAGAGCTACACTAATCGTATATACATATTTTTCTCCTGCAATTACGGAATGATCTTCAAAGCCCCAGCCCGCCATTTTAGCAGCTTCAAAGTTTTGTTCTGCTGCCAGAAGTGCAATGGTAAAGCGCTGTTCGAGTTCTTCACTAACGGCATAGAGCTGTCCCATTTCACTACCAGGGGTTGAAACTTCAAAGCTATCGCCAAACAATGCTTGTGCCATAACAGCAACATTTTGATCTTCATTTGCCAACGCAGCCCATGTTTCAATCGGTTGGGGTTTTAAGGGAGTAGAAACGAGCATCTCTCTTTCAATAGGAACTACCGCAACATCATTTCGTGCTATAGTTGATCGTTCAATTAAAAAACCATACTCATTCGCTTGTTTCCAAGCAAGGGGCTGGCTAACCGCCCATCTTAACATGGTTTTGTTAGGTAATGGGCGTGCAATGACCTGTACAGAAATAGAATCTTGTGCAAGTCCTAAGTTGCCTATAAAAAGGAATATGATGAGTATATGTTTCAAATTATATATTAGTTTGTTAATCGTTTTTATATTTGATTTGGTACCCTTTTTCATACATGTTACCTGGGGTACGATAAATTAATTGTGATTTATAAGTGCCAAGTGGTATGGGCGAAAAATTTTCTAATAAATACCTGAAACTATCAAACTGAACGGTGTCTCCCTCATCATTACCGTAGCGACTCAAAATAGCATTTCTTAAGTAGACCATATCCGCCTTATATTGATAAGGAAGATTATATACAAACGGCACTCTGTTTTTCACCCATGAAGAGTTTGGGTTATTTTCTAAATTGGCTAAATATTCATTACCGATATAAAATGAGCGTATGGGTGGCACTCCCAATATGTCTTCATCTCTATCAACTCTGATTGCCCCATTCTCATTATCTAATGGATAAACTTCATCGTCATAAAGTATAGGACCTATCTTATTTTTATAATACGAATCGTCTAAGATTGCTTGTGCGTATACCAATGGTTGCGAGTCCGTATATCGATCGCCTAGAATTTCCATTTTATCTAAATACTCGTAATCAGAGACCTTAATTGAGAGCGAATGTACATCAGCGTAGATAGGATTGGTTAAATTATCGATCACATTTAAGTCATTTACCTTGTCTTTAAAAGAAGCATGCTTACTAGTTTTAAAAGCATATTCTAAAATTGATTTAGGAGCTCCATTTGAAACGGTTACGTTTGCCGCTTTTTTATTAGATACTACAGCACTTGCCGAGGTGTTTTTAATTTCTTGTGTATCTGAAGATGGGTCAAACCAAGCAGTATCTCCGCTCTCTTCGCCAGCCAAGACATCAGTTTGTTCAATAATAATTTCCGTTTGAATATCTGCACCAGGAGGGAAAACAACAAGATTTAAATTATGTGGTGTATTTAAAGCCATACTTGGTACATCATAAAACACGGTGGCATCTGCTCTGTCATACGATACATTGGTACGTTCACCTTGACCGTTTGAAGACACAAATTCTGCTCGCATTTCAAAACCACTATCAAAAAGATAGCTTTGAGCTGTGATCATTTTTACATAACCTTTGTCATATTCTTCAGGATAAAAACTTTGTTGATCTAATACCGGATACATGTATGCGATATTTTCTAATGGGATATGATCAGGTGCTTTATCTGTTAGGAATGTTGATTCCGCCCTTTCAACAACAGGTTGTCCATTATCCAACATGGTCTGATATGAACCTCCGATTTTTTCATCAAAACTTACTTCTACAATAACTTGCACCTCTTTTTCTGATGGTAGTGTTTCGACTGGTTTAAAGGTAACAGCATCATTGGTGTCATTCCATTCTAATTCACCATCAAGTTGCTGTCCTTCTGAGGTTACGGTAAAGTTTTTCAGCTGTAGTTTAAAAGTTCGTACGCCTTCATCTAATGCAACTATAAATTCTTTATTAGCGGCATAATTGAACACAGCTTGTGGCGCAGCAAAAACAGAAACATCATCGCTATTATCCCTTGGTGTAACATCTGATATGATGGGTACACCAACAGAATCACCAATGCCTTCCAATTCACATTCGTCGCCTACTTCAACTTTCATTCGCATTCTACCTTCTACTAATCCGCCTAAAATGCTATAATACATACCTACGTAACCTTGTATATAAACAGGATTAGGAAACTGCCCTCTTAATGCTGCAGCTACCCCAGCTTCTGCAATTTTGAAATTTCCTTTTATAAAGGCAAGATTTACCTTTACACCAAATTCACCGTAGAGATAAGCATATACTTGCCCCATAGAATACCAACCGTTGTTTCCAACGGGGCCGGGTCGCCCTACGCACTTGGCATCAGGATAATAAGCGTGCATAACATCAAAACCTGCACCTAGTTCAACTGAAGCGTAAAAGAGTGCCCAATCCCATGCATATCCATAACCGAAATTCATTCCGAAGGCGAAACCTTTTCCGGCTGTTAGCTGATTTTCTTTTCGATCACCATTCAGCATATCATTACCTAATATTTTGACAACAATAGGGTGCGGATCTAGTTGGGACGGTAAACTGGTGCCAGTCATAAAGTATCCGCCAACTCGTATTTGAGCTCCAACATTGAATAATAAGTCAATACGCTGTTGTGGAGTGCCAATATGCATATACCACTCATTTGGGCCGGTATGAATTTTAGCATAACCAGCTAAATTATTCTCACCGCCACCTTTTACTGCCGTCAAATCTAAATAAAGTTTAAATTCACCATCAAAAGTGTTATTTACGAAATCTCTTTCAATACCTACATAAACACCAATTTTACCAGAGGCGGCAATATCGGTTACGGGAATAGATTCTTGTGCTACGCTTAAATAGTTTCCATTACTTTGGTCAGCTGCTGCCGCGCCATTATCTTCAATAGCTTTTTCAACCTTTGCTGCTGTCGCTCCGGCTTCTGCCAAAGTACCACCATCACCATCACCCATAACGGCACCTTCGCCCATAAAACCAATGCGATTAAGACCCCCATGAATATTATATTCCATTTCTAGGTATGCTTTACAAGAAAATGAGCCTGCGTTTTTCGTCTGTATTTTCACCCCTGCTCGAATACCGAGACCGGTATTAGCGTCAGGCTCGTAAACTGCTGTGCCTGGTTCAAAACCAGAAGCATTACCGCTGACTTTTCGCATTCGGTTTGATATGCCACCAACGAAAGCTTTTAACGGTAATTTAGATTCTCCGTTACCTTCTACATTATCCATCCAAACATCTACTGACCAATATCGAAATTCTGTTTTGCCAAAAATAGCGCGGCCCCCAATTTTAAAATTTGGATTTTTAAATGTAAGTGATAGGCTACCGTCAAAACCGTCACCGTAAATGGGGTCATTTTCCATGACAAGTAATTTTCCTTCTAAAGTGAAGTTACTTTTGGTGTATTTAATGGCAATACCATCGATTTTTACTTTCTCAAATTTCCATTCTTGAATTTGAGCGCCATCTTCTAATTTTCCTAGTACGTCTAAACTGGTTGTGGCATGAGAGCCTCCATCGTCGAGATTTATTTTTAAGTCGAAAGAAAGTCCGGCTAAATTTGTACTTGGAGAAACGAAAGCTAGTTTGGAAATAGAAACTGGAAAATTCATGAGTTTCATTTCACCTTCATAGCCAAAATATTTGGCTTGTAGCGCTTTAGTGCCTGGTTCTGTTTGAATTTCTAATTCTTGAAAGCTAATACCTGAGAAATTAAATCCGTTTTTATCGTTCGGGTCTGGTGCTTCACCTTTCTCTTGATTGACTTTACCGGCTATCGCCAATTTACCAGTTAGATTGGCATATGGATACACATTTCCATTCTTAACATTAATGGCAACACTTGAATTGCGTTCTAATTGCATTTCACCTAAAAACATAGGGGTAGTGTAGTTGCTTTGTAAGCCAACTTCTAAGCCATAACCATCTTGATGAATATACCCTGCATAGTCCATTGGATCTTCAAATATGGGAACGGAGATATCGCCACCGATAGAGCCACCTGTTAAGGCGTTTCTAGAAAGAGAAATGCTCACATCTTCTATTGTAAAACCCCATTTACCTGCAGAACCGTTACCAGTTTGTAGTACATTTTCAGCAAAGAAGGTGCCAGATACACCTTGACTGTCAAGAATTAAATTTTGTGCACCAAAGGAGACACGTTTGTTTGATGATTTGGTGTCTTCAATTCCTTTTGGCAGCATTACGCTTACTTCTTGGGCATAAAACCCACGCCATAGATTACGATCGCTGCCACCGTATATATTGTTATAATCTGCTGGCAGCACCAAATTAGGTGAACTTCGAGAATCACTAAGATCCATAACAACATTCTCTAGGTTGAAGCCCCAACCCTTTAAGCCCACTACTTCAAAACGAGGTAGGTTTACTTCGACCAGAAGGTCATTCCAGCCATTAGCTTCAATACTGAATGAAGTACCTACATAACATTTGTTATCAATTAGGTTGTCTTTGTCTGTTTGTGTATTTGAACTATCACCGCAAGTGTAATTACCATCGTCATCAATAGGTAGCAACACGCTTCTTGATACCCTGACATCGCCTTCTAGAGCGATTTCTTTGAGACCTGAACAGTCAAATTCTACGAAAGAAGTATCTGCAAAACCTCCTGTTTGGAGATTAACCCCGCCTTTTAGAGTTAGTAGCCATTGATCACCATTAATAGGAATAATCTGATTTCCCAAAAGCACCAATTTCATACCTCCTACGAGAGCGCCGTCATGCGTAAGTTTGATGCCTTCAGCACCAAAGAAAATTTCACGATCAGGTTGACCTTGTGCTCCTTTTTGAGGTATTGTCATTTTCGCCCATGCCTTGAATTCAGCGTATTGGGGCGTAAATTTTACTTGTGTAATGGCAAGTTGAACGCTATTGCCAGAAGTTGAATCTTTTTTACTCAAACCTACAGGTAGTTCTAACAGCTCATTACCCGTAATAATATCTACAAAATTACCTAGCTCTGCCAATGCGTCAAAAGCCCGTTTTGCTTTCGCGACTAGAGTATCAGCTTTGGGGTTGTTATCAAAATTAGCTTCTATAAATTCAGACGTAAATTCTGGTTTTAGGTTTGCAAAAGAGACATTAAAATTTTTACTTTCAAGTATTTTTTCATCTAGGGTAGGAAAGGAGCGAAAGGTTTTTTCTGCAACTTCAATTTTCTCTTTATTTTCAATGTTTGTCTTATTTGCTTTGGCAATGCCAACAGTAGAAGTCAGACTATTTTGTTGACGCAAAATTGCCATTTGTTGTAATTGTGCAAGGTATGCAGCGTTCGGTTTTTTGGTTTTTGTGCTGTCGTTTGCTGCTGTCTTCGTAGAATCTTTTGATATGGCGAACAGCTCGCCATTTGATGCGCTTGAATTTTCAAACGAGGCTATGGTTGGGTTCGCCCAGAGTAGGCTGAGCCAAATTAAAAAGATGAATTGTTTGCAGTTTTTATTCATACTACTGTTAGTTTAATGTTTTGCTTCCCAGCATATGACAAATGTTTTATATTTTTTCATTTTTTGTAAACATTTGATAAACGAAAGAAGGGATATAGTCCGACTCAACTTTTATTGTGATGTTTCTATCATAGGCATAAGAACAACAAGCTAAAAGAGGAAAGTCAACCCAATAATTGCTATTATCTTCTTCCTTGTTTTTTAGAATCCAATCTTTCTTGTGAAGAAGAAATTCTTCTAAAAGCCTATTGAAACCATTGTCGTCTCTTAGATAGGCCAAGTAGTATAATTCCATAATTGGCAACCACATTTTTTCGCGGATGTTTTTACTGTCATTAGATTTTATAAGCTTATTCTCTTCTAGTCCATGAAACTGGACAACCCCAGAAGATACGATGCTTTTTAAGTCTGATAATATGGTGGTTGCGAATGGCTTTTTATCAAAACACATTAAAATTAAATCTATAGCTCGGTTCCAAAAAGGGTCTATAGACTCTTCCCTACAATTATCTACTAATTTGTATAGTTCATTTTTATGCTCGTCATTTCTTAATACTATAGCAATGTTTAATAGATTCCACCAATCAAATATGCTCGTTCCACTTTTTGTTGTAGCTTTTTTAATTTCAAACACTTCATTGTCAAGTTTTATTTTTAAGGATGGATTTACTGTGTATTCTCTTTGCAAGTGGTATATACCTAATTGTATATGCCAGTAGAGACAATCAGATAACTTTGCTTTATTAGTTAAATTCACAATTCTAAAAATTGCTAAATCTAAACCAGTCCTCTTATATGCATTTAGATTAAAGGATTGTTTTTTTAGAATTCTTTTTTTCAAACGCCTTGGATCATCCAAAAATTTTTCTTCTAATCGATCTAGTTCAGCTATTATATCACGAGTAATTTCTGTTTTATTTATCATTTGATTTTACTGAAATAATTTTATTATGAAATTTGACTTGGCGTCAATTTTTTGATTAACAAGCACGTAAGAAATTAACCCATCTTCTTGCCCAGTTTCTAAAGCTTTTCTCAAAGAGGCATTAATATTTTTACCTAACAAAGTATCAATTATATTATCTTGGTATTGTCTTGTTCCTTGCTGAGCAATTGTTCCATCACTTATGGTTCTTGGACTTAGTGTGCTTCCTCCTCCTTTAGCTTCAACCAGATGTAAGTTTATAAGGTCACCATCTGTATCAAATTCGGCATAAACTCTATCAAATTTACCTTGTTTGCCGGGCGGAACTCCATCAACATCTAATCGTTGCCAACCTTTACTTTCATATATCTGATCAACCCTTGATTCTGCCAATAATTCACTTGCGACAATTTTTTCTTGTTTTGTTGCTGCTGATTGTCTGTTAGACCATTTCGCATCTAAATCGGGTGTGGAGCCTGATTTATTAATATTGGTAAATGCATCAGCTAAACCATTTATTGGAGTAGTCATTTTATGGTCTATAGCCTTTCCTGCCGTTGAAAAGGCATCCTTAAAGTCTTCTATGCTGCTACCTGAATTAATATCTGAGGCTTCTTTTAACCTTTCAATCATTTTAGCTTTAGATCCAGAATTATTTATTCCTGTTTTTAATTCACCCAAACTGATACCAGCTGTTTCGAACATTTTAACATCTAAAACTTCATTTAGATTTTCAAGGTTTGAAAGCACTTTTCGTATTTGCGGAGAACTGTCTAAGAACTTCCAGCTATCAACCAAAATAGGATTATCAGTCAAAGCATCAACTAAATCATCCGATACATCCAAATCTGCTTTTAAAAGTGCTTTTTCAGAATCACTAACCAACTCGAGAAGTTTCTCTTTTTTACTTAGAAAACCTCGTACATATTTTTCTGCATTTTCTCTGTAATTTTCAACTTCTCTTAATGCTTTATCTGCATCATCTGAATTGCTGCTTAGAACTGAGGTGATTTGTATATCACCACTATCCATTTGGCTTCTTAGTTTCTTTTCTAAGAGAATTTCTCCATTATCTAATTTCTTGCCAACAACTACATAAAGATTCTCAATGCCTTTTCGTCCTTTCTTTAAATAGCCAGCACCAATGGGCATTGCTAAACCAACGGCATAAAACGGAGTATCTCTGGAGTTTCCTCGATAGGTGCCATATAGCAAGCCTAGGCCATCTCCTATGTTATCAACATAAGGCACCGGAATCATACTGATAGCATCAGCTAAACCGTATATGAGTGGATCTGCAAATGTGTACCCGTCAAATTCATAAAAATGAATATCAGAGTTAAGTGATTGGTTATTGCCAAGATAAATAGAGGCCACTTCAATAAAAGAGAAATATGCCATCTGACTTGCATAGTAGGCAGTTGAAACTTCATTGTCTACTACGAATACCTCTCTTAAAGAAACAATGTTAGTCGGGGTAAAAGATTGCCAAGTATTATTGGCAAATACATTTATATCAGATTCTTCATACTGTGCTGTGTCATAGGCTTCTGCAATCTTTGAATTTAAATCAGAAACTTGTGTCACATACTCATAAATCTCTTGATTTGTTGGGTTTTCATCACGCCCATGAGCGGTAATAAGATTTACTATTTGGTTTCTATAGCTCTGTATTGTTTCAATGTATGATGAATTATAAAACTGTAGTAAATGTATTTCATTGTAGTTTCTGCTATCCCCTGCTTTTTGCTGAATAACTAAAAAACTACCATCAGCTTTTGTTAAATATTGTTTTACAAATATTGGTTTTTCAACATTTCTAAAGATTTTAACTATGTCATCTCGTATAGATTTCTTTCCCCCAACAGATGAAATGGTAAGTAAATCTTCTTTGTTTTTCGCAAAACCAATATTGTAACACTTACTAGTATGTTCCCCTAAAATTGATTGATAATTTGCATACGGAACAACAACGTGAATAACATTTTTACTTCCTACTGAGGCTTCATTATTTTTAATCGCCTCAAAAGCCATTTCATTGATTAGTCTATCAGATAAATAAAGATTGTTTTGAACCTTCAAGAAGGTAACTGCCATATAAGTGTCTGGCTGATAAAAAGAAAGCAAATGAAGCTTGTCTTCTATTCGCTGTAGCTCACTTTCTGGAATAGCCAATTCTGTTGTATTAGCAAATTGAATATGGTTAATACTTGATTTGTCACGAACTAAGCTACCACTTGAAGATGGCATTGATGTTAAAGCTTTATTCAAGGCTTTATCTAATTCTTTTTGATAATGGTCTTTTAAATTTATGTGTTGTTCATTGGTCTCGTCCAGATATTGAAAACCATCACAAACGCTATAATCTGTGCTCGTATTTTCAGATATACAAGGTATACTCGTCTTACCAAACACATTTGAAGTATCGGTAAAATCTATTGAGCTTTTGCCTTTTACATAACTCCAGTATGCCCAGTAATAATAGTCTTGCCCACAACTCCCATTATCATCATATAGGTAGATTTTAGTGTCAGATTTTAGGGAGGTTTCGGAAATTAGAGAGATATCTAATGGGTCTCGTCCAGAACTAGTGAATGCATTACCATTTGCTTCATAGAAAATTTCACGGGTCTGCGAGTTCCCCTCTGAATCTATATATTCTTCGTTGACCACAATTCCAGGAACAGTTCCATTCGGCTCATTTAATGTTTCTGATGGATCATATACTTTTCTCGAATCATTAAAACTAAAAGGTTTCCAATTTTTAGTTAGCCATATTTGACCGCCTAACTCCCCATCCTCCTCATCTTGAAACACGTAAAACTTCAAGGCTGGGTCATGAATTTGTTTCCAATGCTTATAGGGTAGTGCCGTGCCACCGTCATAATCCATTAGCCAGTCGGTTTTGTTTTTCATGTCAGACCCATACTGACCGAAAGGGTGCTGTAATGCAAAAACACCATGACCCAATTCATGAGCTAGTACTTTGCCTTTATCGCCACCTTTGCCTTCTTCATCACCACTACCACTAAATACAAAGCCTATTTGCCGTTGTAGTGGCATAAAACCTGCAATAGAACGAGATGGTTGTATGTCACCAAAGACTAAAATATAATAAGTATCACTTTTATATTCAGGAAGCTTCTGAACTGCGCTAACTAATTGCTTTTGTTCTTCATTATAAGCAGCTGCCCAGGCACTTTCGCCTACGTCAAGTCCATTAGAGCCTAAACTACTAGGAGTAACAGTAAGTGCTAATGGTGTTCCAAAATTGATGGTCGCAACACCTTTTTGATAAATGTTTTTAACAGTATTTTCAATGCTGCCTAGCGAAGCATTATTTACTGAAACTAAGACCACATCAACTACCCTATCTGTTAAATGCCATAAAGTAAATGCCCCAGCAGTTAGTTGTTTATTGGCCTCTTCTTTTGAAGGTACGACTGCATAAATGGTTTCGTTTTCAAACGTATAAGTGCCTTTTATGGTTAAGGTTACCGAATTGCCAGATACCGTTTTTGGTATTACTTCACCCTGCTTGGTTTTAAAAATAACATCTTCAGCAGAATAATTATTATTGTCTAATGTAATTGTTGCCGTAATCTGAGTATCATGACCCTTTTTAACAGAGTGATGTGGCAAGACATAATCGTTGCCTTTAGCGTCTTTGGTAATTGTATATTCTTTTTTGAGCTTTTCGTTTGCCGTAGAAGGCATTTGGTCAAAACCAAACGAACTAGGAGTATTAAAGGTTACTAAAATACCTTCAGCGGTTAGTTGTTCAATTTGGCCATTATTAGAAACCCCATCAACATTGCCAGAATTTACAGATCCACCTGGATCTATTTGTCCACCCTCGGTAATATTACCACCAGCATCAATATGATATACTTGTCCGGTTCCGTCGACCACGACCTTGTCATCTCCTAATGGCTCAGAAATACTTTCTCCGTTTTCAGGGTTTGTAATCACCACATTACCATCAACGATTTTTATAATACTATTTACTTCATTTTTTGGTATTGCGAAATTAACTCGCATTTCATCAAGGTCATTCTCACCTTCAAACACCTCACCAACAGCATCAGTAACATCATCGAAGGTGTCAATAGCGGCATCAATATCTAAAATATTACTAAGGCTAGCATCATACATGGTAATCACAGAGCCTTCTAGTAATTGGTTATCTGTGTTGATCAATACATTAGTGAATTCTACACCAACTCTAATACTGTTTAAATAGGGTATGGTCACATAGCCTTTGCCTGTAAAACGACCATTACTACCACTTGCTTCTAATACTTTAATAGGAAAATCGCCAGCCGTAAATTTATCACCTATCGTTGGTAAAGGGTCTTGGTTGGTAAGTGAAAAATCAGGTTGTATACCACAATCATAAACACTTGCTTCATCATCAGCAATAAACGTGGTGAATTGTTTTTCAAGGCTCCAATTACTTTCGGTAACACTACATTTTTTGCGAACTTGATATTCGTAGATGGTTCCTGCTTTAAGATCCCAAAGGGTTACAAAATTTCCTGCGGTTTTGCTTTCAAACCACTCATTATTATTCCCTTTCTGTCGATAGCGAACTGTAAATTCTGGAATTTCAGTACTTAAATCATCCCATAGAATGTTGGCATTAGTGCTGCCCTTTACTTCATGATTTATTCCTAAAGGAAGATCGCATGACCCTGCATAGCTAAAAGAGAAAATTTCACTATTCCCTTGATTCTTAAAGAGTCCGATTTCTTCGGTGCCTTGTTTTGCTTTTGCTTGCACACGCCAAGCATAATTTTTCCCTGACAGTAATAACGGGTCAGAAGGCCCATACAAATACGTTGTTGCTGAGGTTGTAGTTTGAAATACTGGAGGCGAACTTAAAAAAGCTTGTTGTGGGTCTACCTGAGTATCCCAAATTTCAACGAGGCTCAATTCATATTCTACATTACTCACATTGATACTGCGAGGTGTCCATTGAAAAACAATATACTGTGGGTTGACTTCATCTACATTGGTCTTACTTCTAGGAAGTACTAAAAACGGAGGCTCGTTTTGAAACACCACACTAAGAGCACAGCTTTTATTAGATAGTCGACTGCCAGTTAATACATCATAGACTTCTACACAAAATTGGTACGCACCTTCTGGTATTGCATTACCATACTGATTAGGGGATATGCCCGTTATATTGTTAAAATCAAAATACGGTGCTAACTCTACATGTGTTAAAACCAAAGGCACACCGCCTTCTAGAAATAAGGGGCTAGCACCCACAACCAAATCATTACTTTGAAAGGAAAGTCCGCTACCCGTAAAATAGGTTTTCAAGCGTATTTCGCGATTCGCAATATCAAAATCATTTAAGATAATCTGAACGCGTAATGGGCCGTTTAATGTGCTAGCATCGGCATAGTTTGAAACATATATGGGAGCAGGAGGTATTGTTTGAGGAATTACTTGTACAGGGAAATTTTGCGCTGACGCGAGTACAGAGTACAAAGTAATAAGTACAAAGAGAAAAATAGCTGCTGGTTCACAGTTGATGGTTGATGGCTTTCTGTTGAACACTAATGCCTCGGTAGCGAAGATAGTATTCTTGTCTCCGCGAATACTCACCCCGGCTTCGCCAGCCCTCTCATGAGGAGACAGGTAAGAAAACATCCAACTAAAAAATTGTAAAATCTTATTCATCTATTTTTTGCAATTCATTTTATATTTTTTCTGCCAACTGCCAACTGCCAACTGCCAACTGCCAACTATTTCTAGTTCTTGTTGGTATACCGCAAGTCAAAATTTTCTGGATTCGCGACGTTTAATGATTTTTTGTAATAAAAATCAATAATCTCTTTTTCTAAATAGCGCCCTAATGCTTTGGCATCACTTGTATTGTCAAACATTTCGTATGCTTTTAGCGACGCTCTATCTTTAAATTCTTTTAAGTGGCTTATTGGTTGCGTGATATTTTCAAGGGTATTTAATCGTGCGAATTGATCTTCCATCCACCGGTGACCTACTAATTTTAATTGTCTTTCTTCATGATCAGCCACTAGATTTTTAAATACCGTCCATTCAGTTTCGGTAGTGTTTTGAGCATCTGGGTTTTTCGTTAATCGATGTGCATCTAATTTTACTTTGGTTTGCACAAAACTATTTTCTAAAATCATATCTATTTTCCGCATATCACCTTTTATGCGTTGAATAGCATCAAACAGGGCTTTATTATAGATATCTTGAAAATCACCGTATTCATACAATTCAGATAAGAAAGTAAGCGCACTTTCTTTATATCGCTCTTCTTTCTTTTGTTCTTTAGTAGCTGCTAATAACTCGGTTAATTCGACTTTTTTAAATGGTGGAATATCTGAAAATTGGCTACTGTTGAACACATTGGTCAATTGCTCATTTACTTCTGAAAGTGTTCCGCTGTACGAAACATTTCTGTATCTAAAGCTAACCTTTGACTCTCGGCTTCTTTCAGCACGTTCATTGGTTATACCTTGTCTTTTTTTGATATTGAGCTTAAAATTATCGAAGGCAAAGCTATAGCCAAAAGTGATGGTAAGATCACGGCCTGTATTTAACTGAGAATTGCGAAAAAGCATTAAAAAATTTAAATTCAGATTGTGTTTTTCTAACCAAACATAACTACTACCCAAACGAAAGTTTAAAACATCACCTTGTTGAGCCCCATTGGTGAAAGAGGTGTTATATGAACTAGAAAAATTTGTGCGTAATTGCTTGTCAAAAAATTGTTTACCAATAGATAAGGTTGGCCCCAAGGTCATGTTGTCATCTTCAGCCACGGTGTTATAAGACACATTCGCCGCCAAAGAAATATTTAGAGCCCGATCAGGATATCCTAAAGTATAGCCTGCCATGCCATTGTAAAACTGATTTTCACCACCTTCTATAGTTTCTCCTTCTTGCTGATTGGTTGAGTTTTGATATACCAAGTTGAGGTTCGCCGAATGCTGTTGCGTCTCTGTTTGTTTTACCAAGTAATTGAAGCCTAAATTAGCATTCTGCGATATTTGACGATAGTTCAATGTATCTACATTGTCAAATTCACCAACTTGATTGATATAGTCAAATTGGTCGCGAATATTGGTATATGATTGAAAATTAGAATACGATGCATTTATACCTAATCGCTCAGAAGCCGTGTAATTTGCGTTTACAGCACTTACAATTCGCTGCTGATCAGAAGATTTTGCCTTGTCTAAATTATCTTGCTGTAAACCAGCATTTACACTTAAATTTAATTTATTGTCAAATAGCGATTGACTGGCGTTTACCGTAATGTTTTCTAAATCGTTATTGAAATAGTAGGCGCCTAGGGTTTTATAGTTAGGGTCAATGCGTTCGTAGCCAGCACCAATAGTTCCGTTTCCTGCCGGGTAATTGAAAGAGGCATTAAGTGCATTGTAATAATTTGTGCTGCTATTTTCATCTAATAAAAATGATAAAACACCATTTTTAGCTCTTACATCGTTAAGTTGTAGGTCTTCGGTTACTCCAGATGTTGCATATTCTATTCGAAACTGAGCCTTATCAAAAAGTCTAAATTCTGATTCAAAAGAGACTACGGCATTGTCTTTTGCCGAAAGTCCTAGTTCCACAGGAAATGCATTTTCTAATGAGTTTATATCATCAGACGCTTTGAACATAATCACCCCCAACTTCATAAAGTCGAAATCATAGGCAGCTTTTAATCCGTAGCCTTTTCTTTGGTACGACGTTATCGCTCGAGGCTCTTCTGCATTATATTCGGTAGCTCTTAGTAATCGACCGTACATTGCACTTATTTGAAATTTACCCTCAGGATTCAGTTCAAAGCCACCACCGGTAAATTGATGCCCTGCTAGGGTATACGGAGAAAAAGTCATATTCACATCACCAATATGAGCAGTAGCCCATTTATAAGAAGGGTGTAGACTTAATCGATTAAATTTAAAAGGGTTTTGAAAATTAAAATCTTGATTAGAGTAAGTAAATGATAAAGGAATATTATATAAACCCCCAATATTGAAGTTTAAATTACCAGTTAGAAAATAGGTGAGGTCTTGACGATTTGCCGTTCCGTCATAGTAAACTGCGTTTGCAGCAACGCCGCCATTATAACGAAGCCATTTTTCTTTGCCCAATTGGTCAAAGTTGATACTTTGCGAAAAGCCAATAGAGCAAATCATAATGAAAGGGACAAGTAATTTGGACAAAAGTGTTCAGTTGGTTGGTTTAAAAATAGGTTTTATCATCGATAAAATATAAACTTTTCGATGAACTGCACGTATTATTTATTATTAAACTATTTACGACACTTGTGCATAGAAGTGCTTTTACCTGTAATTTATTTCTCACTCAGTAAGCGTTTATTAGATTTTTTTAACACGTATTGACATCGTCTATTTGTTTATTTTTTTTCTTTGGATGCACTACCTTTATCGCATGACCAAATTACCTAATAAACTAGCGCATAAGCTAGCGGAAAGAAAAGAAAAAAATGCACTTAGAAGTTTACCTTCATCACATAAAACAATTGATTTTTCAAGTAACGACTATTTAGGTTTTGCTAAAAACGAGACGATATATGCCAATACTTTTCAATTACTATTAAACAAAGGTGTTTCTGAAAACGGCGCTACAGGTTCGCGGTTACTTTCTGGCAATCATCCTTTGTATAGTGAACTTGAAGAAGAAGTTGCTGAATTTTCTGCATCAGAAAGCGCACTTGTTTTTAATTCAGGTTATGATGCGAATATTGGGTTTTTTAGTGCGGTACCCCAACGAGGTGATGTTGTATTTTTTGATGCCTTTATTCACGCTAGTATTCGTGACGGAATCAAAATGGGAAATGCGAAAAGCTACAAATTCAAACATAATGATTTAAACGATTTAAAACTCGGTGTTGATCGAATTCGAAATACGGACGAGAATGATGAACATGCAGAAATTTATATAGTTACAGAATCTGTTTTTTCTATGGATGGTGATTCTCCTGATCTAAAAGCCTTATCCAAATATTGTAAAAAAGAGGGTATTTATTTAGTTGTAGATGAGGCGCATGCAATTGGTGTTTTTGGAAAGAACGTAGGCGGATTAATTCAAGAATTAGGTTTAGAAAAGCAGCTATTTGCGCGAATCATAACTTTTGGCAAAGCCCTGGGCTGTCATGGCGCAGCAATTTTGGGAAGCAATGATCTTAAAGAATATTTAGTAAATTTTGCACGTAGTTTTATTTATACCACAGGCTTACCGCCACATGCTGTTGCAACTATAATTGCAGCATCAAAATTTTTAAATTCTGAAGAAGCTGAGGAGCAAAAAAAGTTATTGAAAGAGAATATTTCTTTTTTCAATAAAAAGCTTCAATCCTTGAAGATAGATAAGCATTTCATATCGAGTACTTCAGCAATACATTCATGTGTTGTACCTGAAAATAATGCGGTAAAATTAATTTCTGAAAAGTTATTTCAAGAAGGATTTAATGTGAAGGCCATTCTTTCTCCAACAGTACCCGAAGGTGAAGAGCGGCTTCGGTTTTGCTTGCATAGCTTCAATACAACGGAAGAAATTGGTTGGATGCTGCAACTTTTGAAAACTTATCTTTGATGTCTATGAATGAAAATTACTTTATGCTGGGCACTTTTGAATTTGTTGCTGACGTTCAAATCATTAAGGGTAAATTAGAATCAGAAGGTATTTCTGTTTATTTAAAGGATGAAAATATTTTAAATTCAGATCCTTTAATAAGCCATGCAATTGGAGGAGTGAAGTTATTAGTTTATAAGAAAGATAAAGAAAGAGCGCTTGAAATTTATAATGAAATTAGAGCCTATGCTATAGGTAATAATGGGAAACCCATTAAATGTCCTAATTGTAAAGCACAAAAATCGGAAGCTTATTACGAACGAAAGAGTATTTTTTATAAACTTTTTCCGTTTTTTGAAAAAAGAAAATACAAATGCCTGAATTGTGGTATCATCACAAAACCTGAATAAATGCAACAAATTTTCGTAACTGGAATCTCAACAGAAGTAGGCAAGACAATAGCTTCTGCAATTTTTACAGAGGCACTTGAAGCCGATTATTGGAAGCCCATACAGGCGGGTGACCTTGATACTTCTGATAGTCATAAAGTTGCCAGTTTAATATCAAATACAACTACAGAAATACACAAAAGTAGTTATGAATTAAATACACCTATGAGTCCGCATGCAGCTGCTGATATAGACGGAGTTCATATTGATTTACGTAAAATAGTGCCCCCAAAAACTGAAAATCATTTGGTTATTGAAGGTGCTGGTGGACTTTTGGTTCCATTAAATAATGATGATACCATTCTAGATATTATAATGCCTAATTATAAAGTAGTGGTAGTTTCTCGACATTATTTAGGAAGCATTAATCATACGCTACTTACCGTAAATTGGCTTACCCAAAAAGGGTACGATGTTTCACTTATTTTTAGTGGAGATGAAAACCCAACAACAGAAGAAATTATTCTTCATAAAACTGGCGTTTCTTTAATTGGTCGTATTGAAGAGGAAACTGTTTTTGATAAAAGCATCATTAAGAAGTATGCCGATAAATTTCGTTCTGCTTTAATATCACTTTAAGTGAGTGTAAATTTCAGCTTTATCTACTGTTGCTTCTAATGAATAATGATTGTCAAGATAGGCTTTGATATACGTATTCTCGTCTTTAAATTTAGGATCGAAAATGGATCTATTCTTTCGAATAACCACAGTTTTCGGTTGAAGTTCTTCAATGATGTATGTTATTTCTTCAACCCCAGTTTCTCTTAGATTATCGTAAAACGGAAATAATTCGCTTCTACAAATGTTACTAGGGTGTGTAGCTGCCTTTGTTGGAGGCTTAGCATTCAATTGCCAGTAACCAATATGATATCCTAAAAAGAGAATATTATCTGTAGATATATTGTTATCATCAATATACTTTGGTACTGTAATACCTTCTCCGTTAAAAAATGAACCTCGGTCTGCTTTATGTTTTATTACGTTAACATATTCTAGATATGCTTCCATAGGTAATAATAGAAGTATAAAGAATATGTATCGCTGATAATTGATCTTTTGTACGAATGATATTTTACTAATAACAATTCCTATTAAAACAATTAGAACAGGATGCAGTTGTATGAGATAGTGGCCATTAATTCTTCCGCCTTTGAAAAAAGAAAAAAGAATACTCAATAACGTAATTGCTAAAATTTGAACTGATACGTTGTTGTAATCAAGCAGTTTTTTCTTCCATGTGAAATAAAAGAAAGTAACTATAAGTAAGATGATGGGTAAAAAACTAACAATCGACTGGCGTCTTGCACCAGCATACTCTAAAGATGCAAGAACAACTGAATTCCACCATGTGTCACCAATTGATTGATCATAATAGGGTAAGAATGTCATAAAAATCACTAATAGTATGCCTAGTCCGTAGGCAATGCTATTTGAAAAAGCTGCGAGATACTGCTTGTTTTTTAAAAGACTAAATATGAAATACAAGCCTAGTATTAAAACAGTATAAGCTACGTTTAGTTTTGTCATGACGGCAAGCCCCATGAGGATTCCTGCCAAAGCAAATTGATGCCATTTTCGTTTTTTGATAAGAAGATAAAGTGCGGGCATAAAAAAGAACATACATACATGTTCAGACATTACTCCCTGCAGGCTACCAATCATGCTTTGAAGAGCGACACACACAATACCTATCCAAAGTGCTACTTTTTTAGTGGATGTTATTGCTGCAATTTTTGAACTAAAAAATGCTGTAGAGGCTACAATTAAAACTCCAGCAAAACGAATAGCGATAAAGCTTTTTCCGAAAATGTAAATGATTACAGCGAAGAATAAAAAATTTACTGGTGGTTTTAAATCCCAGAGCTCAGTATAAGGTAGATTACCGTCAACCCATGATTGAGCCATAAGAATAAATGTGCTTTCATCACGATCAATATAATCTCTAAAGAAAAAAGGAAGACGAACAAAAAGGGATACCAAAAAAAGAATACCGAAAATAGTACGATATTTTAAGTTGTCGTAGTCGGGTGTAAGTCTTTTAATAACACGATCTAGCATACTCCGTTTTCGGATGAAATTCTCATCTTTGCAAGATAAAGAAAACCCTTGTTCTATAAATTCAATAGCCTTGAAAAATCTTTCAGAAAGAGATAAAAAACATATTTGGCACCCTTTAACACAGCATCAAACTGCTGCTTCACCTGTGGGGATTGTAAGGGCGAAAGGTGCGTTGTTATGGGATGAAGGGGGCAATGAATATATTGACGGCATTGCTTCGTGGTATACTTGCATGTACGGGCATTCTAATGATACTATAACTGCTGCAATTACAAATCAAATGCAGCAATTAGATTTTGTAATGTTTAGTGGGTTCACCCATGAACCTGCTGTACAATTGTCTGAAAGTTTAATGCAAATATTGCCTCAAAATCAGGCTAAGATATTTTTCAATGATAATGGTTCAACAGCAATAGAAGCGGCCATTAAAATGGCTTTGCAATACCATCACAATAAAGGACGAAAGAAAGCAACGTTAATAGCTTTTGAAGATGGTTTTCACGGAGATACGTTCGGGGCCATGAGCGCATCAGGACTTTCTTCATACAATGGCCCTTTTGAAGACTTTTTGCTGAAAGTTGAAAGAATACCGACGCCACAAGAAGATACTATTGAACAAGTTTTAGCACAATTAGACAGTATTATTGCTAATAATGACTGCGCTGCATTTGTTTTTGAGCCTCTGGCTCAAGGCGCGGCAGGTATGAAATTTCATTCCGCCAAAGGTCTCGATATGTTGATTGAAAAATGTCAAAATGCAGGCATAATTTGTATTGCTGATGAGATCATGACCGGTTTTGGTAAAACAGGTAAAAACTTTGCCTCTGATTATCTTGACAATAATCCTGATATTATTTGTTTGAGTAAGGCTTTAACAGCGGGTATGTTTCCTTTAAGTATTACGAGTTGTTCACAAGCTATTTTTGATGGATTTTTAAGTGAAGAAGTACATAAAGGCTTTTTTCATGCACATACTTATAGTGCCCATCCATTAGGTTGTGCTGCTGCATTGGCAAGTATTCATTTACTTTCTTCGCCTGAAATTATTGAACGAAGAGCATATATTGAGGAAGCTCACAAAAGTTTTGCGAATACTATAACTGAGCATCCAAAGGTAAAAGAAGTACGCTGTCTAGGAGTAATAATTGCTATTGATTTAAATATAGAAATGGAGCGTTACGGGAACCTGAGAGATCAATTATATCGATTTTTTATGGATAGAGGAGTGCTGTTGCGCCCTTTAGGAAATACGGTGTATGTTTTGCCACCATACGTAATTACCAATGAGCAGTTAGAAAAAGTATATCATTCAATACAGGAAGTTTTAGAGACGTTTTGAATTTTACTCTAATAAATTAATACTCTCATTGTCTTTAATTTCAACGCGGATTACATTATAAGTCCAGTTATCATCTTCCCCAGTTGCTTGCACAATTAATGTTCCAGAGCCATTAGGTCCTGAAACAGGAATTCTCATATCTGCAGATTTGTCGCCATTGCTATAGTTGTAGCTACCTTGAATCATACCATCTTTTTCTATGGGCGAACCTAATTGTTGTGTAAGTACTTCATCTTGATTTATTTTTTCTAAAGCATATTCATAGGGCTGTGATTCTTCAAGTGCAGTAGTTACGCCGTAGAAAATGGAACCAACGAACATTATAAATAAGACAATTAGACCCATACAGCCACCAACAGGCACAACCCATTTCCAATTCCTTTTCCACCAGCTAGGTTGCGGTACTAATTCGTTGTTCATTGTTTTTGCTTTTGTTTGGTAAGATGAAGATAAGAACTTTTATTTTTGTCTTAAATACTAGCATTGTGATACAACCGATTTCGATTACCGCTCTAAGTTCAATTTCTGCATTAGGCAAGACAACAGAAGAAGCATGGTCGAGTTATCAAAAAGAAGCTCATTTTTTTGAAACAAGAAGTTTTGATAGCGCTACGGAATGGGTGGCTCCTTTGAATTCTAGTTCAGCCAATGAAATAGAACAACTTAGAAATTCAGATTCCAAATACAAAAAACTAGACGATTCTGTATTGTTTGCGATGTATGTTTCAAGAAAGGCAATGGCCGACGCCGATTGGAAGCCAGAAGATAATTTTGGAATTAATATCGGTTCTTCTCGCGGAGCAACTGCTCTTTTTGAGACGTATCATTCTGAATATATTCAAAATAAGAAAAGTTCAACATTAACATCACCAACGACAACATTAGGAAACATTTCATCTTGGATCGCTCATGATTTGCAAACTAAAGGTCCTGAAATATCACATTCTATCACCTGTTCTACCGCATTGCATGCCTTGTTAAATGGGGTAGCATGGTTACAGTCTGGTATGGCAAATAAATTTTTAGTTGGTGGAAGTGAAGCTCCTTTAACTCCTTTTACGATTGCTCAAATGAAGGCATTGAAAATATATGCCAAGTGTAATAGTAGCAATAGCGTCAATGAAACTAAAGAAAGTCAATTGATAACTGATCCAAATAGAAATTACCCTTGTCAAGCATTAAACTTAGAGAAAAAGCAGAACTCCATGATTTTAGGTGAAGGTGCCTCTGTTGCTTGTTTAGAAAATGGAATTGCAGAAAATGCATTGGCTATAATTGAAGGTGTAGGATATGCTACTGAAGTATTACAACATAATATTTCAATTTCTTCAGATGCATTATGTTTTCAAAAGTCAATGAAGATGGCTTTAGGAAATATTGACGCCAATGAAGTTGATGTAATTGTTATGCATGCGCCTGGTACAATTAAAGGTGATTCTTCAGAATATAAGGCGATAGAGAAAATTTTCTGTAACAAAATGCCTAATCTAACTACCAATAAATGGAAAGTGGGTCACACGTTTGGCGCTTCAGGAATGTTGAGTATTGAATTAGCAGTTTTAATGCTTAAACATCAAAAGTTTATTTCGGTGCCTTTTATACCCAATTCATCTAAACCTAAAAAAATCAAAAAAGCGATCGTAAATGCAGTAGGTTTTGGAGGAAACGCAGTTAGTGTATTGCTTTCAATTTAGATGGTATTACTTATTATAGAAAAGGTATTAACTTACAATTCTCAAACAGAAAATATATAATTTATGGAAGAATGGTTTACAGCTTTTACTTTATTTGAAAAAATATATTGGTCTATTGCTCTGATTTCATCAGTAATATTTGTCATTCTTCTTATAATGACATTATTAGGTGGTGATGCTGAAGATTTTGATGGGGGCGATGTAGATGCGGATATTGATGGTGATACAGGTATCGGTTTCCAATTTTTATCTTTCAAAAATTTAATGGGCTTTTTAACCATTTTTGGCTGGTCGGGTATCGCTTGTCTCGATGGAGGTTTGTCAAAATTTTTAACCGTTTTGATTTCTGTAATCTGTGGATTATTAATGATGTTCATTATGGCTACCTTGTTTTATTATCTCGGAAAATTACAGAGCAGCGGTACATTAAAATTAAAAAATGCTTTAAATCAAGTAGGTGAAGTTTATCTAACTATAGGCGCCAATCGTTCAAGTATTGGTAAGGTTAGTGTAACTGTTCAAGGTACTTTGCGTGAATTGGAAGCACTAACTGATGAAGAAAATAATCTCGTTCTTGGCAATGTTGTTCGTGTAAAGAACGTTACCGATAACGGAATATTAATAGTTGAACTTTTAAACAAATAACCATATGATTTTAATTCCCTTACAGCTTGGCAGCGGTGGTGCTTCACTACTTGCAATTGGCTTTGCGATTTTATTTTTCTTTATAATTATTATTTCATTTATACGTAGATATAAGCGATGTCCTTCAGATCGTATTCTGGTTGTATACGGTAAAGTAGGAGGCGGAAATTCTGCAAAATGTATTCATGGTGGTGCAGCATTTATTTGGCCAGTAATTCAAGATTATCAATTTTTAGATTTAACCCCTATTTCTATAGAAGTGAATTTGGTAAACGCCTTAAGTAAACAAAACATTCGTGTGAATGTGCCGTCGAGGTTTACTATCGGTGTTTCTACAGAGCCAGGTATTATGCAGAATGCTGCAGAAAGACTTTTGGGTCTTGGTCAAAACGAAATTCAAGAATTGGCACAGGAGATAATATTTGGACAATTACGTTTGGTAGTTGCGTCAATGGACATTGAGGAGATCAATTCTGACAGAGATAAATTTTTGACTAATATATCACAGAGTGTTGAATCTGAGTTAAAGAAGGTGGGTCTGAAGTTGATCAACGTGAACATTACTGATATTGTTGATGAGTCGGGTTATATTCAGGCTTTAGGTAAAGAAGCTGCTGCACATGCAATTAATGCAGCTCGTAAATCAGTTGCTGAAAAGAACAGAGATGGTTCAATTGGTGAAGCGAATGCTGTACAAGATGAACGAACCCAGGTTGCTGCCGCAAATGCGCAAGCAGTAGAAGGTGAAAATATTGCAAAGATCAACGTTGCTAATTCAGATTCTTTAAGACGACAAAGAGAAGCTGAAGCAGAACGTACTGCAATTGCATCTGAAAAAGTTCAATCTGCTAAAGCATTGCAGGAATCCTATGCTGCAGAACGTGATGCTGAATTGGCGAGAGCCGAAAGAGTACGAAGTTCTCAAATGGCGGATATTGTAGTTCCTGCGGAAATTGATAAGAAAAAAGCAGAGATTGATGCGGAAGCTGATGCAGAAAGAACTAGACGTATTGCAAAAGGAGATGCCGATGCGATATTGTTTAAAGCGCAAGCAGAAGCACAAGGTATTTTAGAAGTATTGACAAAACAAGCAGAAGGTTTAGATAAAATTGTAAAAGCAGCTGGAGATAGTCCTAAAGATGCTGTATTACTATTAGTAGCTGATAAGTTACCTGAACTAGTCAAAACTCAGGCAGACGCTATTAAGAATATTAAGATAGATAAAGTTACGGTTTGGGATTCTGGTGGAACTAATGCAGAAGGAAAAGGATCTACAGCTAACTTTATATCTGGCATGTACAAATCTGTTCCGCCATTACAAGAAATGTTTAATATGGCAGGCATGCAGCTTCCAGAATATTTGAAAGGTAAAGATGTTCAGGATGTTGAAGCAGAGGAAGTAAAAAAGGAAGTGAAAAAAGTAATAAAGCCTAAGAAGACAGAAGAGTAACTATAGATCATATTTGTATTAAAAAAAGTTCCAAAACATTTAGATGTTTTGGAACTTTTTATTTCAAATTTCTTTGTTTGGTTTTGATTCCGAATAGCGTATTTTTGACCAAGATATATGAGCATATGAGTACCACGAAACACGATTGGACGAAACAAGAAATCTTAGATATATATAACAAACCTATGATGGAGTTGCTTTACGAAGCTGCTACAATTCATAGAGAAAATCATGATCCAAATACGGTTCAGGTTTCTACGTTATTGTCAATAAAAACAGGTGGTTGTCCTGAAGACTGTGGATATTGTCCACAAGCGGCTCGGTACCATACTGACATAGAGGGCAATGATTTGATGAAAGTTTCTCATGTTAAGGCGCAAGCCTTGCGCGCTAAAGCTTCTGGCAGTTCGAGAGTTTGTATGGGTGCTGCATGGCGAAATGTCAAAGATGGACCAGAATTCGACCAGGTACTAGAAATGGTGCGTACGATAAACAAACTGGATATGGAGGTTTGTTGTACACTTGGAATGATTACAGAGAACCAAGCACATCGTTTAGCTGAAGCTGGCTTATATGCGTATAATCACAACTTAGACACCTCTGAAGATTATTATAAAGACGTGATTTCTACACGTGCTTTCGAAGACCGTTTAGATACTATCGAAAATGTTCGAAAGAGCAATGTGACGGTTTGTAGCGGAGGTATTATTGGAATGGGAGAGGAACTAGAAGATAGAGCAGGAATGTTAGTAGCACTTACCTCTTTGAATCCACAACCAGAATCTGTACCAATTAACGCTTTAGTAGCGGTTGAGGGAACGCCAATGGAAGATATTGAACCAATTGCAATTTGGGATATGATTCGAATGGTAGCAACAACTAGAATTGTAATGCCTGAAACGCAAGTAAGATTATCCGCTGGAAGAACTGAAATGAGTAGAGAAGGGCAGGCAATGTGTTTCTTTGCTGGCGCAAATTCTATTTTTGCCGGTGATAAGTTATTAACTACTCCTAACCCTGATGTGAATGATGATATGGAGATGTTTAAATTATTAGGCTTGAATCCACAAAAAGCATTTACCAAAGTTTCGCAACCAAAAACAGTTGAAGCAGAAGATTCGAAACTACAGCCGTTGGGCGAAAAACCAAAATGGAGTAGACCAAATCATAAGATAGAACGTAACGAACAAGCAAAAGAAACTGCAAAGATTAAGATTCAAGGCTAACATGTTTTTACATAAAGCATAAAATCTTGAAAGAGATCTTAGCGCCTTATTAAATTAAATTTAAGAAATTTACTACATACTTTTTCTTAAATTTACGGTCTAATTCAACCCAAATACCATTGCAGTTAGTAGAAATACCTCGGGTAAAAACACTTACTAAAAAAGATTTCATTGAGCAGTACTTTAAGCCGCAAACACCTGTGGTTATAGAGGATTTCGATGACGACTGGCCTGCGCACTCTAAATGGAATTTGGAGTATATGAAACAAATGGCGGGTGATAAAGCAGTACCCCTCTATGACGATCGGCCTGTACATCATGATGATGGTTTTAACGAGCCGCATGCAGAAATGAAGATGTCTGATTATATTGATCTTTTAAAAAAAGAGCCCACTAAATATCGTATTTTTCTTTGGAATGTTTTAAAGGAGGTTCCAGTTTTACAAAATGATTTTTCCATTCCTGATTTCGGAATTCGTATTTTAAAAAAGGTGCCAATGCTTTTTTTTGGAGGTAAAAATTCGCACACCTTCATGCATCATGATATAGATTTTGCAAATATTTTTCACTTTCATTTTGAAGGAGAAAAAAAATGCATTCTTTTCTCGCAATCAGAAAATCAATACCTCTATAAGGTGCCATATTCAATAATTACACATGAAGGAATTGACTTTTCAAACCCTGATTATGAGAAATGGCCTGCGCTTCAGAAAGCAAAGGGATATAAAACACACCTAAAACATGGTGAAGTGCTTTATATGCCAGAAGGTTATTGGCATTATATGAAATATCTAAGTCCGGGTTTTTCAATGAGTTTGCGAACATTAGCGCATAACCCTGTAAATTTTTTAAAGGCCGCATATAACATATTCTTGATGCGTCATTTTGATGTGCTGATGCGTAAAATTAAAGGCCAGAAATGGATTGATCTAAAAAACCAAAAAGCGATTTCGCGCACTAATGGTCGTTTAAAAAGTTAAGGAATTAGTTCTTTGATTTTTTGATAAACTAAATGACTTTCCCAACCACGATAGAGCAGGTAGTCTGCCAATTTTTTTCGTTTTTTTTGCTTGTTTGTTTCTCTAATTGATTCTAACCTTTTGAGTGATAGCAAGTCTAAAGTATCTAAATAGACATCGTCTTCAATTTCTTTTAAAGCAGTTTTGATATTGTATTTTGAGATTCCTCTAAACTTTAATTCATTGGTGATTCGATTACGCCCCCATTTTTTTATTCTAAATTTTCCACGGGCATAGCTTTGTGCAAAACGTTCCTCATTTAAATAATTTTCTTGAATTAAATGTGTGATAATT
>CALLIG010000263.1 GCA_938009735.1 uncultured Flavobacteriaceae bacterium | reverse complement strand
TCAACCAAAGCATCCGGATTTTCTTTATTTAAAACTATTGCATCTGCATCATCGGCCATTTTAGGAATCACCCGCCAAATGCGTCCTCTTGACTTATCTCTTAATGGATTGACATAAGCATTACCATCTCCGTTTTCTCCTTTAAATCCGCCGAAACTCTCACTAGGAGTGGGATTGTGTTGTACTATAAAGTTATACCAGTCTGCCACCCAAACATTTCCGTCAGGGCCAACTTTTGCTTCTACTGGCGACACCCATTCGTCTGAACTTGCAAATAGATTTCCTCCATCTTTTTCAATGTATCCCGCACCATCTTTTTCAATTTTAGCAATATGTACCAATCCACCAGTCGGCTCGCAAACAAAAGCTACTTTGTTCCAGTAGGATTTCGGATAATTTCTTGCTGTATAAAAATGATGTCCCGCTGCGGCGGTAAATCCTCCGAAAACATCAACTTGTCTATAATTTGGAGTAATCGATAACATATCATAATGCCCATCTATTTTCAAACTTCCTTGTGCTGGAATACCCTGCAATCCTTCCATAGCTGCATTCGGAATACCCAAAAAGACGCTATGTGTATTATTCGCCGTAGAACCAAAAATGGAATTGTCTTCAGTAATGCCTAATCCCCATGTATTATTGCTGGTATTGGTTAGGACTTCAAAATATTTTTTCTTAGGATTGAAACGATATAGATTCTGACTAAAATCAAATGTTTCATCATAAATAGTTCCTTCAAAACCTGAATATCCTACAGCTCCGTAGATATTATTATCTATACCATTCTGCAAGTTGGAAGGTCCTGCGTGTGTATCGGAAACTCCCCATCCATCAATCAATGTTTCCCGAACATCTGCTTTATCATCGCCATCAGTATCCTTTAAGAACAGAAAGTACGGAGCTTGAGAGACCACTATGCCACCATCGTAAAAAGCAAAACTTGTAGGTATGTTTAGTTGGCCTGCAAAGATGGTAACCTTATCAGCTTTTCCGTCCCCATCGGTATCCTCTAAAATTTTGACACTATCATCACCAATACCTTGTTCATCACGTACCGTATTTGGATAATCAACGGTTTCAATCACCCACAGCCTTCCTTTTTCATCCCAATTCATAGCGATGGGGTTAATAATATCAGGCTCTGAAGCAAAAAGTTCTAATTTAAATCCAGCTGGCACTTGTATTAACTTTTCAGATTCTTCTGGTGATAACGGCAATTGATATTTAGGTGCAGGATCTCTTTTTTCGTAATTCGGAATTCCTGTTCGGTCTTCATATTTTAAAGTAGGAATTGTTGCTGCAAAAGCTTCCCAGTTTTTCTTGGTATTGTCATCAACGGCCCAAAGAATTCCTTCTTTAATAAGATTTTGAAAACCTGGGTGATTCCAAACGCGCTCATCGTGACCTGAAGCGGTATAGAATACTTTACCTTTTCCATATTCTTTAACCCATGTCCAAGGTTCGCTATGGTCACCATCCACACGTTCCATCAAAACCGAAATATCATCTGCTATTTTATCGTGCACATAGGTTTCATCCCAAGCTTCGAATTCAGATACATTTGTCATCAATGGATGCTCTTTATTAGTAATGGAAGGAGAAAAGGTAAGGGTATCATGTTCCATAAACTGCGCTCCCACCAAATCAATATATTCTGGGGAATTCTTAAAACAAAAACTAGCAGAATGAATAGGAATAAAAGCATTTCCCTCGGATACAAAATTTAAAAGTGCTTTTTCTTGCGTTGGATTGATACTTTCATGATTGGCATATACAATCAGACCATCATATAAATCGAGATTGTCTGAATTCAAATCATTGACATCTTCTGTATAGGTAATGTTAATGCCATCTTTAGTAAGAGCTGTTGCCAAGATTGGAAAATATGCACCTGAGTTGTGATTTTCCAATTCATGACCCAAAAACAGCATTTCAATACGTCTTGGCTGATCATCAGGAAGTTGCTTTTTTTTGGTCTCAGAATTACAACCAACTAAAAAAAGAATAGGTAGTAATACACAAAGAAATCTCAATTGAAGTTGTTTCATGATAATTTGAATTAAATCGGATACCAATGTTAAGAATTAATTCAAGTCAAAAAGAACTTTCTTTTGCCTACTACTGACTGTATTATGTCTTAATATTTCTATTTGATTATTTTTATGGATAAATTAGTTGCCTAGTTAATCCCTAGTATCCAATGAAATCTGTATTACAAAAATCACCAATACCTCATAATCATGTGTTTATAGCTAAGCATTTGAAAGAGGTAATTTTTGATCCTAATTGGCACTTTCATTCAGAGTATCAGTTGTTTCTAGTTTTAAAAGGAAATGGTACCCGGTTTATTGGTGATAATGTGCAGCCTTACAAGCCTGGGAGTATTACGTTTACTGGTCCTGCTTTACCACATCTATGGCGAAGTGATTCTGAAAAGAAGCGTAAAAACATCCAAATTTATAGCGAAGGAATTGTAGTGTACTTTAATGAGAAGTTCATGGGAGATCATTTTTTACAGAAGGAAGAAACCATTCGAATTCACCGGTTGTTTAAGAGAAGTTTACGGGGTTTAGAAGTGACTGGAAAAGCAAATAAAAAGGCGCAAAAAATGCTTTCAAAACTACTTGTTTTAAAGGGTTTTGATAGCGTTTTAGAATTACTTAAAATTCTAAATCTTCTCTCTCAAACAGATGATTTAGAGACGCTAGCAAGTTCTGGCTACACGAATACTTTAAAGGAAGGTGACACAGGTCGCATGAATACGGTCTATGCGTATGTAATGAAAAATTTCAAACAAAGAATGTCCGTTTCGGAGCTAGCGGAATTGACCAGTATGACCCCAACTTCTTTTAGTAGATATTTTAGGGTACATGCGAACAAATCATTTTCAGAATTCGTAAGCGAGATTCGAATTGGACATGCCTGTAAGCTGTTGATTGAAAAAAAGATGAGTGCTTCAGAAGCCTGTTATGAAAGTGGTTATGGAACCCTATCTAATTTTAATAGACAGTTCAAAGCGTTGACGCAACAAACTCCCTCAGAATATAAAAGGCAGTATGAGATCCGTTAGTTATAAGGGAGTGGTTTGGTAGTTGTTTTTAGGCTTTGTTACTTTTCCAACCTTCAAATGCTACTTTGATATTTTCATCTACAAGTGGATATAAGCCAACTATGGTATGGCCATTCTGAACCTTCTCCATTACGAATTTCTCAAACAAAGTCATTTGAAGGCATTCATCTGCTACCTCGTTGACTATGTTGGCAGGAATAACCATAATTCCATCATCATCACCAACAAGCATATCTCCAGGAAAAACAGCAACATCACCACAAGCAATG
>CALLIG010000262.1 GCA_938009735.1 uncultured Flavobacteriaceae bacterium | reverse complement strand
ATGTCAATGGTACTCAAATAGGATTAACTGAAAAAGAATATGCCAAAAATCGATATTATGATATTCCTCTTACTGTTTTAAAGAAAGGAAAAAACACCATTGCTGTTCGCGTGGAAGATACTGGAGGTGGCGGTGGAATTTACGGCGAAGCCAAACAAATGTACATACGCTCTGGGAAGAATACAGTTTCTATTGCTGGAAACTGGAAATATGAAGTTGAAACTGATTTTGCTGAAAGTGCCAATAACGCTTTTGGTGGAGCTTCAATTGCAGCTGTTTTTGCAAAGAATTATGAAAAAGCGGAAGTAGATGAAACAATCTTAAGTATTGCTGACCAAGGCCGAGTCATTACCATGAAGACGATTCAAAATGAGATGAAGTATGACCTCAGCGAGTTTGTTGTAAAAGCTGGCGAGACTGTTACTTTAGTTTTTGAAAATAATGATTTCATGCAGCATAACCTTCTGATTTTAGATAAAGGAAGCTTGGAGAAAGTTGGGAAGGCTGCGGATAAATTGGCCCAAGACCCCAGCGCAGCAGATAGCAGTTATATACCTAAAATGCCAGAAGTATTACAAGCAACCAAATTGGTGAATCCGAATGAGAAAGTGACCTTGACATTTACAGCCCCAGATACACCAGGAGAGTATCCATATGTATGTACTTTTCCAGGACATTGGCGAATTATGCAAGGGGTAATGAAGGTAGTTAAATAAGCGGTTTATGGCAGTAGAATTACAATATGGCGTAAGCACATGGCTTTGGAAATCTCCTTTTACTACAGATTCCATTTCGCTGTTTCCTAAAATTAAGGCTATGGGGTATGATGTCGTGGAAATCCCCGTAGAAGACCCTGATTTAATTGATGGTACTATTGTCAAAAAAGCTTTGGAAGACAATGGTTTGACACCTACTGTTTGCGGTGTTTTCGGACCAACTAAAGATTTCACTTCTGATGATGTTTCACTTCATAAAAATTGCTTCCGATATATTGAAAAGAGTTTTGAACTTTGTGCTTTGCTGGATGCAGATTTCCTCGCTGGACCAATGTACTCCGCTGTTGGAAAAGCACGAATGGTATCCGAAGAACAACGAAAAATAGAATGGGAACTTGCCGTTTCTAATTTATTTAAAGTTTGTGAAATGGCTAATGACTTTGGGCAATCCATCGCTCTAGAACCATTAAACAGGTTTGAATCTGATTTGGTAAATACCGCCGAAGATGTGATGCACTTGGTGTCTGATATCAATCATAAAAATGCAAAAGTAATTTTAGATGGATTTCACATGACCATCGAAGAAAAAAATATAAGAGAAGCCATCAATTTGGTTGGAAATAAGTTGATTCATGTTCAAGTATCAGAAAACCACAGAGGCATCCCCGGTACGGGATTAACCCCTTGGAGCGATTTCAAATTTGGCTTAGAAGACATTAATTATATAGGAGCCATGGTCATCGAGAGTTTTACTCCCGAAATAAAAGAACTTGCAGGCGCCGTTTGTATATGGAAAAATCTTGCTAATAGTCAAGATGAATTTGCATCGGAAGGACTTCAATTTTTAAAGAAAACATTCAATTCATAAAACAATAGTATGAGTGACAAGAAAATAAACATCGCAATTGTAGGACTGGGTTTTGGAGCTGAGTTTATTCCTATTTATCAAAAACATCCGAATGCTAATTTGGTTGCTATTTCTCAACGAAATGAAACCAAATTGAATGCGCTAGGTGATGCCTTTGGAATCGAAAAAAGATATTTAGCGTATGATGAATTGTTGCAAGATGATGAGATAGATGCGGTACACATAAATACGCCTATTCCTGACCACGGAGCGCAATCAATCAAAGCATTGAAAGCTGGAAAGCACGTGGCTTGTACCGTACCAATGGCAACTACTGTTGAAGAATGTGAAGAAATTGTTCGGTTAACTGAAGAAACTGGTTTGACCTATATGATGATGGAAACGGTGGTCTACGCCCGCGAGTTTCTATACATGAAAGAACTTTATGATAATGGCGAATTAGGAAAAGTACAATTCTTAAAAGCAAGCCACCAACAAGATATGGATGGATGGCCTAACTACTGGCCTGGCCTACCTCCTATGCACTATGCAACCCATTGTGTTGGTCCAGTTTTAGGATTAACACGAGGGGAAGCTGAATATGTTTCTTGCTTCGGATCAGGAACTATTCGCGAAGAACTAATCAAAGAATACAATTCTCCGTTTGCAGTTGAAACTACACATATTAAATTTCGGAATTCTGATGTGAGTGCTCAAGTTTATCGTTCACTTTTTGATGTAGCCCGACAATACCGTGAAAGTTTTGAAGTGTATGGTTCAAAGAAATCAGTAGAATGGCCATTAATTGAAGGGAAGCCTTTGGTTGTTCACACGGCAAAAAAACCAGAACCAGAAATTCCTGAAGAAATGGAATGTCCTGATTTCGCAAAATTATTACCAAAAGAAATTCAGCCATTCACCACCGGAGGTGTTTATGATGAAGATGATAATACGCATTTATCGTTTACCCAAGGTGCTGGCCACGGTGGATCGCATCCGCATTTAGTGCATGCTTTTGTAGATGCATTGGTTCAAAATCATTCGCCGTATCCGAATGCGAAGCAATCAGCGAATATTACTTGTGTTGGAATATTGGCGCACGAATCGGCTTTAAAAGGTGGTGAAATTATTAAACTGCCTGAGTTTACTTTTGAGAAGTAAATACTAGAAATCTAACCTAAACCAAGTGGTTGGGAAGGTCTTCAACACGTTCACAACAAAGCTGATCCATAACTTGCTTGAACTGTCTTTTCATCATAGCAATCGTATGGTCACCTCCTTTATTTCCAAGTGCTGCAGCACCATACATAAAGGATCGTCCCATGAAAGTGAATTTCGCTCCACTTGCCATGGCACAGGCAATATCTGGCCCTGATCTTAGACCGCTATCCATCATAATCTCTATTTGGTCGCTGTACTTATTTACAACATCATGTAGT
>CALLIG010000261.1 GCA_938009735.1 uncultured Flavobacteriaceae bacterium | reverse complement strand
CGTTAGCATTAATAGCTCGAAAATTAAATCTTCTCGCGGAATTCAGCTGTAAATATTTTGCCAACTTAGGGACGTAAGTCCTCGATTTTTTTTGGGCAAATGGACCTTACTCAAACGCAACTGTTGCGTGGATGGACTTCTTAGCTTGTTTAGGCAAATGGACTTCACTCCTACTCATTTCAGAACGTGCCAATCTGCGCAATCGTAACGCAATCAAATTCTAATCGCTACCCAATCGTTATGTAATCTGCGAAAAGAGCCTGTGCTTACTCTTACGTTTCGCTACTAATGCTAACAAGTCCTATCATTAATACGGACTTGGGGTTTATACGCCAAGGTTTGTGTATTTTTAGAATGTCGCTAAATCTTTGGGATTTAGCTTTAACCAAAAAAAAGAAAAAGCGAAACCCAAAAATTTCGCTTCGTGCGTAGCTGGAAATCCGTCGGATTTCTGCGCCGCACTAATCATAGCCTAGACGTTAGCTGTAATTTAAGAAACATACACTATGAAAAATAACATATTAATTCTATTACTTTCACTTTCAATGTTTGGTTGTAAAGAAAAGAGCACAAACTCATCAACTAATGAATCAAACACCAAAATTAAAAACAATGACATAAAGTACAATGGAACTGGAAGTATAACTCAAGGTTTGGCAGAAACCAAAATAAAAAGCCTTTTAAGTTCCAATCCAAAAGGGAGTAGAATTGCTGGTGTTGGAGAAATCAAGGATACAGATGGGAATACTTGGACAGTTCCCGGAATTATTCATTTCAACAATGCACCTAAAGCATTTGACTTATATAACGAGAATAATGGAACAACTCCAAAGAATCTCTCTGAAATAGATTTAAATCCCGTTCCAGTTACAGAGATTGATTCTGATGGAGAAATAATAACAGGCTACATTTTTGCCGACAATTATTTTGAATTATATATTAATGGTAAATTAATTGCAATAGACCCAGTACCGTTTACTCGTTTTAATTCAAACATTGTAAAATTCAAGGTGAAAACACCTTATACAATTGCTTTAAAAGTTATTGATTGGGAAGAAAATTTAGGTTTAGGTTCAGAAAATAACAGAGGCAAAAACTTTCATCCAGGAGATGGTGGATTTATAGCAAGTTTTAGTGACGGAACAGTTACAAATAGTAAATGGAAAGCACAGGCATTCTATACAGCACCAATAAATGATTTAAGTTGTTTAAGCGAAGAAGGAGAAAAAAGGCTTTCTTCAAATTGTAGTACTGATGGTGTTGATGATGGAACAGACTTTTATGGCATACATTGGAAAATTCCAGAAAACAGTTTTGGAGCTGATTTTGATGATAGTAAATGGCCTAATGCAACTACTTACACAGAAGACGTTATAGGTGTTAAGAACAAAAAAGCATATATGAATTTCATAGAAAAATTTAGCGGAACTGGTGCAGAATTTATTTGGTCTACAAATGTTGTTTTGGACAATGAAGTTATTGTTCGTTTTAAAGTGGAATAAAAACTACAGCTAACAACGTATAAAAAAACAGGGCAAAAGTGCTTAATCGAAAGGTCTGTGTGTATTTGCCAAGACGCCAAATTTTTAAATTTGGTATAATTAAAAAGCGAAAAGATAATTAACAAAATTTAAAATTCGGCTTTAGCTTAATCCGGAAAGTATCGCTTACAACTGCCCTACTTTTCTTATACTAACCGTTAGCTGAAAGCTGAAAAACTGACAGAACATAATTTAGCTGCATTCGGTTTTAGTCAACTTAGGGACGTAAATCCTCGATTTTTTTGAGGTTTTAGCGAGCGAAACAAAGTTTCGTGCTGCAAGTCCCAAATCCTTACCAAACTAATCTGCTTGCAAGGTCAAGGGTGATTTTTTGCAACAAACTTTTGTAACAGTACTTATTCTTTTTCTAATACTTTAACATAGTTTTTCCATTGAAGAATCATCAAACTTTTTGTATTTGTATGTGAATTTTGTGCCAAAAATATTTAATGTTTACAGGGGCTTACAAAGTTTTTATGCCAAAAAACATGAAATCAAAAAAAACATGAATTCTTAAAAACCCTATATTTAATAGGTGTTTAAAGCGAAAATCAGATACTGTAACATCGCATTAGCGTGTTACCCTCTTGCTATTCCCCCTTAGTTTTACATTTATAGTTTTCATAGAGTTTATTATGATATCTAGTTTTCTATTTAATAGCTAACTTCTTATCGGGGAATACTCTCCATAATTGTCAACTATGACCAAACTGATAAGGGCGAATTATACGCTATTCAAAGCTTCGGGCTTATACTTAATTTGATGAAAGCCCTTTTCAGTTATCTCCAGACCGGCATCAGATGGAAATTCAGGTTTTAAGACCTATTATCAGGGGTTCGATGGTTATCTGGATACTTGGTCTAATTCTTAAAATCTAATTATTATGAACAAACAAAACTTCTTGTACTTCATCGGTATCGACATATCGAAAAAAGTATTCGACGTAGCCATCATCAAAAATGAAAGGACTACCTCGTATGTATTTGAAAATTCCAAAAAAGGAACCAACGCCTTTATCAGACTTCTCAAGAATCAAAAGATTCCTTTGGTTAACACGCTTATGTGTATGGAGCATACTGGTGTTTATGGAAAGCTTATTATTGCCAAACTTGTTGAAAAACAAGCCAATTTTTGTGTAGAAATGCCCATGAAGATTATTAAAAGTATTGGACTCCTCAGAGGAAAAAACGATAAGGTCGATGCACAACGTATTGCGCAATACGCACTTAAGAACTTCCGTGAACTTGAACTCTACAAGCCTATTCCCGAGATTCTTGAAAAGGTGAGAATACTGCTTAAAATCAGAAAACAACTCGTCAATGCCAGAGCAGATATCAATAAATATCCTAATGAACTGGAACTCTTTTCTCCTGAAATAGGGAAACTTGCAAAAAAGAACATTAAAAAATTCAACAAGACTCTTGCTGATGAAATCAAGCGCATTGAGGGCGAAATCAACAAACTCGTTCTCTCTGACGACAGGCTCAATAAAACTGTTGGACTGGCTACCTCCGTTACAGGGATTGGACGGATTACCGCTTTGCATTTTACCATATTTACAAGTTTCTTTACCAAGTATGATAATCCGAAACAACTGGCCTGTTATTGTGGTGTAGTGCCTTTTGAATACACTTCTGGCTCTTCGATAAGCCGTAAGTCCAGAATCCATCCAATGGCAAATAGAACGCTTAAAAAACATCTTCATATGAGTGCCTTGGCGGCCATCAACCATGACCCCGAAATCAGAGAATATTTCCTTAGAAAAGTTGCGGAAGGGAAGAACAAAATGCTCATTGTAAACAATGTCAGAAACAAGCTTGTGCATAGGGTCTGTGCCGTCATCAAAAGACAGCAACCCTATGTTAAAAGTGTAGCCTAAACTTTTTATCATTTTTTACTTGGTTTTAACATGGAAATCGAACTTTATCCGCTTCGCTACTAAACTTTGAATACTTTTAAAATGTATTATCTAATAAAAAAGTAGAATGCGCCCTAATGGATTTTTGCTTTACGCTTACCTGTTGGGACTCTACAAAAAGCCATCAGGATCCATACGCAGTTAAATTATGGTAAGATTTGGGACTAGATTCGTTTTTAAATTTGGCTTTGACTACTTGAATTACTAAAATTATCTTCGGTTCTAAATTTCTTTCGCAACATCTGCATGTCCTCACTTACCCTTCGGTTTAATATTTTAGCATAGTGCTGTGTCGTTCTCAAAGACCGATGCCCTAGCATTTTACTAACTGATTCTAAAGAGACACCATTTGTAAGCGTTACGGTTGTCGCAAATGTATGTCTGGCCAAATGAGTCGTTAGATTCTTTTTGATTCCGCTGATGTCCGCAATCTCCTTTAAATAGGCATTCATTTTTTGATTGGTAAGTACGGGTAGAACTCTATTATGATTAACCTCATTACTGCCTTCATATTTTTCTATAATCATAAGTGCCAATGGAAGAATCGGGATATTACTCTTTGTCTTGGTTTTCGTTCGCTCCGTGTTTATCCATTTCTCGCCGTCAATTCCTATAACAATATCATCATGGGTTAGCTTTTTGACATCTGCATAGGCTAACCCAGTAAAACAGCAAAACACAAAAATATCTCGAACATACTCAAGTCGTAACGTATGAAAATCAGTATCCATCAATAGCTGTATTTCTTCAGTAGATAAAAAGTCCCTCTCTACATGTTTTAATCTCACTCGCCAATTTATAAAAGGGTCTTTATCAATCCAGTTGTTGGCATAGGCTATACGGATTATCTTTTTAAAATTCGTGATATATTTTACTGTTGTATTATGACTGCAATTTCTTTTAGTTTTAAGGTAGTATTCGAATCCTGTGATGAACTTATGATCCACATCCCGAACTGGAATGTCATTTCTCTTATACTTAGCTTGAATAAACTCACCTACATGTTTTTTAGCCGTTCTATAGCGTTCAGCTGTGCCCGCGGCAAAATCTTTGCCGATTAGTTGGTTGACTTCATTGTTATGTTCTTGAAATATTTCTAAGACCATTCTCAAGTTTTCATCTTTGCCTAGATAAGTATCTCTTAAACTAACTGCAGTAATATGCTCTTCATTTTCCAAAAGCTTTTGGTATTGTTTATATACCTCAGATTCAATTGAATTAAGATATCTGTTCAATTCTCTTGATTCATAACCATGTCCAGCAGCCATTCCAGATCTTGTATTCCATCTGTCAACACTTACTTTACGACGCACGCTAAACTCCGCTCGCTGACCGTCAATAGTAACTCTAAGGTATATTACCGCTTTTCCTTCGGTATTCGCTTTGCTCTTTTTAATATAAAAAAGTAATGATAGTGTGTTTTTCATAGCTAAAACATTGAGGTTTCTTTTCAAATTACAAAAAATAATTTAAAAGGACATCTTCACAACACTATGATTATCAATTAATTACAAATAATTCGGGGTCAGTTGAAAGTGAATAACAACTGACCCCGAAACTGCCCCTTTTAATTTGTATTTAAATGGTGTTATTTAAAACTAAAGAAAATGAAAAACCCTGTAAATCAATTGTTTACAGGGTTTTTAGTAGTAGGCTACCACTATTCAGCGGAGAAAGAGGGATTCGAACCCCCGGAGGTGTGACCCTCGCTAGTTTTCAAGACTAGTGCATTCGACCACTCTGCCATTTCTCCAAGTGTCTCATCAGGTATTCCCTGAATGCGGCTGCAAATATAGAAAGCTTTTTCTTTTCAATAAAGAGAATTGACATTTTTTATTTTATAACTTCTAAACAAGAAGAAATGCAATCCATGCATATTGATATTATTGCTAGAGTAAATAGATTACCTGAGTCCGGTAAAACCCCTAATTCCATTTAGTTTTACACGTTTGAAAGTTACTTTTGTTGTAATTGTTCAAAATTACTTTTTTAGTCTATGCGTTTTATAAAGTATTCCTTTTTACCACTTATTTTTACACCATGGAAGAATGGTACCATTATGCACTTTTAATTGGCGTTGGTTTTGCTGTTGGTTTTATCAATACCCTTGCAGGGGGTGGCTCCTTACTTTCCTTACCTGTTCTAATTTTTTTGGGCTTACCACCAAGTGTTGCTAATGGCACCAATCGTGTTGCTATTGTAATTCAAACAGCAATAGCCACAGCAGGTTTTAAAAGTAAAGGCGTTTCTACAGCTCCTTTTAATATCTACCTTGGTATATCTGCATTATTAGGTGCTATAATTGGGGCACAAATAGCGGTGGATATTAAGGGCGATACGTTTAACCGTATTTTGGCCATTATAATGATTGTTGTGGTGTTGATTATCATCTTTAAACCGAAGATGAAGCTAATTGAAATGGAAGAGCGCCTAACCGGTAAATATTTATGGATTGGCATTATAGCTTTTTTCTTCTTCGGAATTTATGGTGGCTTTATAAATGCAGGATTAGGCTTTATAATTATCTTATTTTTGCATTATGTAAATCGAATGACTTTAGTCCGTTCAAATGTTACCAAAGTAGCTGTGGTTTGTATTTATACGATATCAGCTTTAGCGGTTTTTGTATTAAATGACAAAGTAAATTGGACAGTCGGACTTATCCTTGCTATTGGAAATGGTTCTGGAGCATGGGTGGCAAGTCGATTTTCAGTTGATAAAGGAGATGGGTTTATTAAAACTTTTATAGTAATAATGGTAGTAATTCTTTCCGTTAAACTTTGGTTTTTTAAATCTTAGATATAAAGCTTAAAACAAAATTAAAACTTGTGAGTAATCTTATAAAACAATTAGAATGGCGCTATGCCGTAAAGAAATTTGATTCAGAAAGAATGCTTTCTAAAGAACAAATCGACACGGTTAAAAACGCTTTCAATTTGACTGCTACATCATATGGTTTACAGCCTATTTCAATGGTGCTTGTTGCGAATAAAGAATTGCAAGAGCAATTAGTGCCCCATTCTTATGACCAACATCAAGTTGCTCAGGCCTCACATGTTTTGGTAATCTGCATCGAAAATGAAGTTGATGATAGGTATATTTCTAATTACTTTAAACAAGTGACAAAAGTACGAGGTGTAAGTAGTGAAGTACTTGACCCGTTTAAGGACGCTTTAATTGATGATTTTTCGAAAAAGGATGTTCAAGAAGTTAAAGAATGGTCAAAAAATCAAGCCTATTTAGCAATGGGTAATCTTCTCACGGTATTTGCTGCTGAAAAAATAGATGCTTGCCCCATGGAAGGTTTTGTGCCTGAGGCTTATGATGTTTTATTAGGCTTAGCAAAAAAAGGATTAACCTCGGTTCTAGTAATGCCTATTGGTTTTCGCGCTGAGGATGATGTTTTTGCTACTTTTAAAAAAGTACGTAAAGACATGAATGATAGTATTATTGAAATTTTTTAAATGGAGATTTTTTAATCTCACCCTAACACTTAATGAATGCCCGGATTTGAACTTTTTGGAGATAAAGAAAGAGCTGAAGTAAATAAAGTTCTTGATACTGGTGTCTTAATGCGCTACGGATTTGATGGCATGCGTAATGGACAATGGAAAGCTATCGAGCTTGAAAAGGCATTAGCCAAAAGAATGCAAGTCAACCATGCTCAATTGCTAAGTAGCGGAACAGCGGCTTTGACGGTTGCTTTGGCAAGTGCAGGTATTGGTGCTGGTGATGAAGTAATTATGCCCACGTTTACCTTTGTGGCAAGTTTTGAGTCTATTATGGCAATTGGCGCAGTTCCTATTTTGGTAGATGTTGATGACACTTTGACTTTGAACCCAGAAGCGGTTGAAAATGCAATAACTGAACGAACCAAAGTGGTGATGCCAGTTCATATGTGTGGCTCTATGGCTGACCTAAAGGCATTGAAAGCGATTTGTGACAAACATGACTTGATATTACTAGAAGATGCTTGTCAGGCGATTGGAGGCACTTTTGAAGGGAAGCCTTTGGGTAGTTATGGTGACATAGGTTGTTTCTCTTTTGATTATGTAAAAACAATTACTTGTGGTGAAGGAGGAGCGGTAATTACCAATAACGAAAAATATAAATTGAACGCTGATCACTATTCTGATCACGGCCATGACCATATTGGTAAAGACAGAGGTGCAGAAGCGCATCCTTTTTTAGGCTATAATTATAGAATCTCAGAATTGAATGCCGCTGTTGGTTTAGCTCAAATTGATCGATTGGATGAGTTTTTATCGATCCAAAAGAAAAATTATACAATTCTTAGGGATGCTCTAGAAACCATTCCAGAAGTTACATTTAGACGTGTGCCTGACGGAGGAGAAGAGAGCTATGCTTTTTTAAGCTTCTTTTTAGAAGATGAACAAATGGCTCAAAAGGTTCATGAAGGCCTAGGAAGTGGGGGAGTAGATGCCTGTTTTTATTGGTATAATAATAATTGGCATTACTACCGTAAATGGGAGCATTTAACAAATTTAAAATCCCTCGGTAAACTTCCTCAGGCTATATATAATCAGCTACCTGATTACTCAAAAGTGGACTTTACAAAATCTGATCATTGGGTGGGTAGAACTATTTCTTGCTTGATAAAATTAGGATGGAGTGAATCAGAAGTTAAAGAAAGAGCAGCGAAAATGGTAAAAGTTATTAAAGAGACCATTTAACTTTTTTGAATTAGTATTTCACATAGTCAACAATCTCTAAGCCGTAACCTACAATACCAACTCTTTTCGTTTGATGTCGGTTGGTAAGCAAGCGCATCTTAGAAATGTTTAAGTCGTGTAAAATCTGTGCTCCAATGCCAAAATCACGAGTATCCATATCAATCTTTGGAGCCTTATGAATGCCTTGTTTTTGTAATTCTTTCAATTCCGACAAGCGGGATAAAAGGTTTAGCGATTCTGAATCTTGATTGATAAAGACAAATGCCCCTTTTCCTTCAGAATTTATCGCTTGAAACATATCTTCTAATTTCTTATCTGAATTGTTCGTTAGCGTACCTAGAACATCATTATTGACTAGTGTAGAGTTTATACGAGTTAAAACATGCTCATCTTTATTCCAATCTCCTTTGGTAAGGGCAATATGAATGTGATTATTGGTTGTTTGCTTGTATGCACGAAGCCTAAATTCGCCAAAACGAGTTGTAATATCAAAGTCCTCCTTTTTTTCAATAAGGCTATCATGTTCCATGCGATAAGCAACGAGTGACTCTATAGAGACTAACTTCAAGTCGAACTTTTTAGCAACTTCAGCTAACTGAGGTAATCTTGCCATACTACCATCTTCATTCATTATCTCAACGATGATACCAGCTGGTTTGAGTCCAGCTAAGCGCGCAAAATCAATTGCAGCCTCTGTATGTCCGGTTCTTCTTAAAACGCCACCTTCCTTAGCTACTAGAGGAAAGATATGACCAGGTCTTGCCAAATCATGTGGTTTGGTCTCTGGGTCGGTAAGTGCACAAACAGTTTTTGATCTGTCTGATGCTGAGATACCTGTAGTAACTCCTTTTCCACGTAAATCAACAGATACGGTAAAAGCAGTTTCTAAAGGGTCAGTATTGTGATTTACCATCATATGTAAACCCAAAGCTGCACAGCGTCCTTCAGTTAAAGGAGCACAAATAAGTCCTCTACCATGGGTAGCCATAAAATTCACCGTTTCAGGAGTGGCCAATTCAGCTGCTGCTAAAAAGTCACCTTCGTTTTCTCTGTTTTCATCATCAACAACAATAATGACCTTTCCTGCTCGAATATCAGCAATAGCTTCTTCGATGGTATTTAATTGTATGTTTTTTTCTATTGTTTCTTTTGACATGGTAATAAAATCAAATGGATTTTAATTGCTTCTTTATTTTGTTTCGGGTAAACAAGTATATGACGAAATATGCGGGTAATCCTATCAAAAATAATGCATATACCATAACACCATCATCTTTACCAAGTGCTTTCATAACCTTTCTATAATTATCTGCTGCAATCATTACAAAAATTACAGTAATAAGTTGTGCAATGGTAGAAACTATAGTTGTAATACTTGATATATTTCCTTTAATAAAAATACCAGCAACAATTGAAATCAAAGCAACGGCATAAAGAATTAAAGCAATGTTAGAATTCTTATAAAAATTTTGAAGATGTAATTCAGCCTTATCGTATGACGAATTATCTAGTTTTCCTGAAAGTTTTAATTCTAAAGCAGACACACCTCTTTGCTCTAAGATTTGAATGGTGGTATCTCTAGTAATCAAGTCAAAGTCATATTGCTTGTATTTTCTTGCTATATCTATTAAATTATCGGTAGTATTTGCTTCTAAAAGTTGGTAATCAGTAGAATCAACATCAAATAGTTCAGGTACTTCGTTTACAGATAGCGCCGCTTCGGATTTAAGATTAAATATTTTTTTGAAAAAGTCAATGATCCTTCCAAAACTCATCAATCCTTTGTCAGCAGTAGCTCGTTTTGTTAAAACAAAGCCCAAAGGTAGCATCACCAAAGTAGATAACCAGGCACCTAACATAGGGTGAATGTTTCCTTTTTTAGAATAATTTTCAGCAAATACTCCTAGAAAGTAATAGATTAGAAACAACACAATCGCAATCACCATAGGTAGACCTAAGCCTCCTTTTCTAATAATTGCTCCTAAGGGAGCTCCCACAAAAAACAGAATGATACATGAGAATGCTAAAGCGAACTTTTTGTGTAGCGAAATGATATGCCTTCTATGAAATTCATAGCGTTTATCCATTTCCTTCATTTTTCCTTTTACTGATGTTAATACATTAGTCGCCATGTTCTTAGCAGAGCCCATCACTTGTATTTGTTGCCAATCTTTAAATAGACTTACAACGCTTTGTTTCTCAGGATCAAAACTCTTTTTTATAGTATCATTTAAAATGGATATATTCAAAGTACTATCGATTACGGGCATTTTTAGGAAAGCTCCCATTCGTTCCGAAGTTACTTTTGAAAAAGAATTTACCCTGCGAATATTGTCATTATTAATTGAATCGATGTCTTTACGCAAACGAGAAATATTTTTCATTTTCTCTGTTCTCAAATCTTTTTCTTCCTCCAAGTCAATATTATTGAACTCTGAAAGGTCAATATTCATAGTGTAGGTGTCGAAATCAGCTTGAGCAAAAGGATATTTTCTTTTATCTTCTTTAGTAGTCTCAACCGCCTGGTAGAAATGTCCATCTTTCAAAACCAACTGTATTAAATTGGAATTTTCGCTACTTTTTAATTCTCCAGTTTTAGATTTAATAACACGATAATTGATGCCTGCTTTTGTTTTTTGATGAATAATTACATTATCTAAGAAATTATCATTTTCACCATACTTTCGATCTACTTTAATATTCATGTCCGCTGATTCGAAATCACTAAAAACTCCTTCGGTGATTGCTATTGCGGGCTTTAATTTGGCAATATTTCGCCGTAAGTAGAAAATCTTTTGTTCGGAAGCAGGTATCACATCATTCGCAAAATAAAAGGTGACAAACCCAAGGGCGACAACAAAAACTATAATCGGCAACATAGCTCTTTGCAGCGAGATGCCTGAAGCTTTCATTGCAGCAAATTCATAGTTCTCAGCCAAAGAGCCAAAAGTTATGATGGAAGCAAGTAATACGGTTAAAGGCAGAACTTTCTCTGTAAGTTCTGGCATTTTGTAGAAGAAAAATTTCCCGATAATCATCATATCGAGACCTTTGCCTGCAAGATCATCTATAAACAACCAGATCGATTGAAAAATGAAGATGAACATCATTATGACAAACGAGCTAATTAAAGTAAATAAAAATTGAGATAATATATATCGGTCGAGAATTCTCAATATTCTGTTTTTAGCTGCATAGGCTTATAGTTCAAAAAAGTCTTAAACGACTAGTTTCTTACAATGTAATAGCCATCTGATTTAAACTTGCTTTCATCAAAAGTAAATAAGGATTTCGATAAAGGCTGGTTTGTTTTAAAAGAATTAACAGTAATGGTGGTTGTGGTACCATTATCACCGGAATAAATTAATTTGTAAATATGCTTTGTTTCAGCGTCAACCCCCATTAATATGGACTTAATTTCGGCGTTTGTATCCATCGGGACTAACTTTACATATTGTATTTTTCTGCCTTGAACGTTTTGCAAAATATCCCAAGTATAGGTGTATCCTTCTTTATAAAAAGTCAACATTTTAGAAGGGGTAAGCGCATCTTCTTCTTCAGATTTATTTTCAATGGTCACCTCTTCGTTTTCAGGAACAATGGTATACACCTTACTACCGTCATACAACTGCTGTGTACCGAAAATGTTAAAGAGGTATTTATCACTTTTTAAAGTGACATCGCCACGAGTTTCTTGATTAATATCTGCTTCAGTATTATTCAACACATAATTGAAATCGACAAAAATATTTTCATACCCAATTATTTTGGTATGCACATCGTCAAGAAGTGCTTTTGCCTTCGCCGAATCTTGGGCGTTAGATATGTTTGCTGAGAAAACTAAAACAACTAATAAAATTAACTTCTTCATTCTACTGTTTTTCATTATTAAGTAACTGATCTAAAGCGACCAAATCAGGGACTAAAACTTGTCTCGCTTTGCTTCCTTCGAATTGACCTACTATTCCTGCTGCTTCTAATTGATCTACAATTCGACCTGCTCTATTGTATCCCAATTTTAACTTTCGTTGTATTAACGAAGCGGAACCTTGCTGAGCAATAACAATCACTTCTGCAGCTTCACGGAATTTCGCATCTCTTTCGGAGATGTTATAATCAATACTTGTGCCAGAATCTTCCCCAACATACTCTGGTAATTGGTGGGCTTCTGGGTAGGCTCTTTGCGAACCAATAAATTCTGTTATTCTTGCTACTTCTGGTGTATCTACAAAAGCACATTGAATTCGTGTAACATCGTTGCCTTGGGTATATAACATATCACCACGACCTATCAACTGATCAGCACCTGCAGCATCTAAAATTGTTCTTGAATCAATTTTCGAAGTAACTCTAAACGCTATCCTTGCTGGGAAGTTGGCCTTAATAATACCAGTAATAACATTTACCGAAGGTCGCTGGGTAGCAATTATTAAATGTATGCCAATGGCTCTAGCTAATTGTGCTAAACGTGCTACAGGAGTTTCTACCTCCTTACCAGCAGTCATAATTAAATCTGCAAATTCATCAATGACTAAAACAATATAAGGCAAGAACATGTGCCCGTCATTCGGATTCAGTTTTCTTGCTTTAAACTTAACGTTGTACTCTTTAATATTACGAACCATTGCTAATTTCAATAGTTCATAGCGATTGTCCATTTCAATACAAAGTGAATTCAAGGTATGAATTACCTTGGTGTTATCTGTAATAATTGCATCTTCTGAATCTGGCAGTTTTGCTAAATAGTGTCTTTCAATTTTATTGAAAAGGGTTAATTCTACTTTCTTCGGATCAACCAAAACAAATTTCACCTCTGCCGGATGCTTTTTGTAAAGTAATGAGGTTAGTACCGCATTTAGACCTACAGATTTACCTTGGCCTGTAGCACCCGCCATTAACATATGCGGCATTTTTGCTAAATCAACTACAAAAGTTTCATTGCTAATGGTTTTACCAAAAGCAATTGGCAATTCCATTTCAGCTTTTTGAAATTTGGTAGAAGCAATTACAGAACGCATCGAAACTATTGTCGCGTTTTTATTCGGGACTTCAATACCAATGGTTCCTTTGCCAGGAATAGGGGCAATAATACGAATGCCTAATGCTGCTAATGAAAGCGCAATGTCATCCTCTAGATTTTTTATTTTAGAAATACGAACGCCCGCTTCCGGTACTATTTCATACAGCGTTACAGTTGGTCCGATGGTAGCTTTAATTTGTGCAATACCTATTTTGTAATTCTTGAGCGTATTTACAATCTTATTCTTGTTCTCTTCAAGTTCCTCTTGATTAATGGTAATGCCACCAGAAACGCCATGTTGATCTAATAATTCGATGGTAGGAAACTTATAGTTTCCTAATTCTAAAGTAGGGTCAAACTCACCGAAATCATCAACAAGTTTTGCTGCTATATTATCAGTCTCCAATTTTTCTTCTACCACTTTTTCAACCTTCATCGAAAGTTCTTCTTGAACTTCTTCTTCTACTGGTACTGTTATTTCAAAGTCATCAGAAATAATCTTTTCTTCTACTAAAGGCGGAATATCTTCCTTGTGGGTGTATGTGTTTAGAACTACTGGAGTCTCATCTTCAGTATCTAACGATAGGGTAGTGCCTACTTCAGTTGATTTCTGTTTTGAAGTGTTTTTGAATTCCGATTTCATCGCAGAAGTCTTTTGGCTGATCCATTTTCCGATTTCGTCAGGAGCAAATTTAAATAGGCGTACTAGAATGACAATTAATCCGAAAAGAAGTAAAAGAAGAACTCCTATTTTCCCGATATAATCTTGTATAAAATCGTTCATTTCAAAACCAACAAGACCACCAAGTAATGGCTGATCGTAGGCAAAAAAGCCTAATGCAATCGAAATCCATATCAAAAAGACGAGACCCCATATCCATTTTTTGAACATGCCCTTTTGGTCAAGACCAAGAAACATATACAAGCCTTTTAAAGCAAGTAAAAAAGGAATAATCAATGATGCTAGACCAAACCCTTTATAGATAAAAAAATAACTGGTAGCTGCACCAAATTTACTCATGAGGTTTTTGGCTTCTTCATTTCTATTTTGAAATTCAGATAATAGACTATGATCATCTTTCCAGGTAAAATAGAAAGAAATAAAGGCAATGGTCAGAAATATACTGGCAACAATATACAGACTGCCTAATATGATCTTATTCTGTTTGGATAATTTATAAGACTTCGGTTTTTTGGTAATTTTCGCCTTAGTCTTTTTTACCTTCTTTGCCATTCAATCGTAGATTCTAGCGGTAAAAATACAAATTTGTTATGGAAGGACGATGCGTTAAAACATCAAAAAAATCTTTGGTAAATAAATGATGAATCCAATGATTGTAGCTGCGATTGAAACTAGCATTACCGCACCTGCCGAAACATCTTTTATAATCCCGATTTTTTTATCGAATTCGGGTTGAATATAATTACACACTTTTTCAATGGCTGTGTTCAATCCTTCAGCGCCCATAATGCAGGCGATAGTTAGTATTTGCAAGATCCATTCGGTACTTGAAATTTCAAAAAAGAATCCTGCAGCTGTCATAACAACAGCGATAAAAACCTGTACTTTGATACTTGCTTCCGTTCGGATTAAAAGAAAGGCTCCGCTCAAAGCGAAGCCTACACTTTTCCATCTATTTTTTAAGAATGATTCTTTAGGCATTTTTAAGTGCTTCTAACGCTGCGGTATAATTTGGTTCATCTGCAATCTCACCAATTTGCTCGGTGTGAATAACATTTCCTGCTGCATTGATAACTACTACAGCTCGTGAATGTAAAGGAACAAGAGGACCAGCGGTAAATTCAACTTCATACGATTTACCAAAGTTACCATCTCTAAAATCTGATAACATTTCAACATTCTCAATACCTTCAGCACCGCAAAAACGACCTTGAGCAAATGGTAAATCTTTAGAAATACAAAGTATTACTGTGTTTTCAAGTGCAGCAGCGTCTTTGTTAAATTGACGAACAGATTGCGCACAAGTACCAGTATCAATACTTGGGAAAATATTTAGAACTACATTTTTTCCTTTATAGTCTGCAAGGGAAGCGGCTGATAAATCGCCTTTTGTTAAATTGAATTCAGGTGCAGCACTTCCTACTGAAGGTAAAGTACCTAGTGATGCTATTTCGTTTCCGTGTAATGTTATTGATGCCATAAATTATATTTTTTTGGTAAAATTAAAAAACATGTATAGAATTCACGCACAATACGAACGCTAATTTGTTGAATTAATAAATACTTAACTATTTATTCAGCATCTGAAGTGACCAGCTGCTTTATTTTGATGCCTAAGCCCGCAAAAATAAGTGTCATTATCGGACTGAGCCAATTGAAAATGGCAAAGAACATGTAATCAAACACACTCACTCCTAAAACGCCACTATGATAAGCTCCACATGTATTCCAAGGAATTAAAACCGAAGTTACGGTACCGGAATCTTCTAAAGTTCGACTTAAATTTTCCGGTGCTAAGCCTCTGTCTTCGTATGCTTTAGCAAACATTTTACCTGGCACTACAATAGCCAAATATTGATCTGAAGCTGTAACGTTTAAAGCTAGACAACTTCCAACGGTACTTGCGAAAAGTCCGAAAGTTGATTTTGCTTTACTTAACAATGATTTTGTTATTCTTGAAAGTGCACCAATACCATCCATAATTCCACCGAATACCATGGCACATACGATAAGCCAGATAGTTCCTAGCATACCGGACATTCCTTTGGCTGAAAATAAGTCACTAAGGGCTGCATTATCAGAGGCAACGGAAGTTTTTACGGTAATGGCATTTAGTATTCCTTTATAACCGGAAACAAAGTTTAAACTTTCTCCACCGCCGATAGTGGCGACAACCCCTGGTTGAAAGATCAGGGCAAATACTCCGCCTAGAAGAGTACCTATAAGTAAGGCTAATAGTGGTGGCGCTTTTTTCACAATTAGAAAAATAACTGCAAGGGGTACAAGAAATAGCCATCCTGATATATTAAAACTTTTTTCTATGTCTGCTAAAATCGTAGCTGTATCCGCCGTACCTGAAGTATCTATTGTAAATCCTAAAATGATAAAAACGATAAGGGTGACTATAATTGTTGGAATTGTAGTTATGGTCATATATTTAATATGACTAAAAAGTTCTCCGCCTGCCATTGCTGGTGCTAAATTAGTTGTATCACTCAAAGGCGATAGTTTATCCCCGAAATATGCACCTGATAAAACAGCTCCAGCCGTCATCCCTAGAGAAATACCTAAGGCATCTCCTATGCCTATTAAAGCTATACCAACGGTTGCAGAGGTTGTCCAAGAACTACCTGTAGCAATTGATATTATGGCACAAATAACAACACAAGCTGCCAAAAATATAGTGGGATTCAATATTTGCAATCCGTAATAAATCATAGAGGGAATGATACCACTAATCAACCAAGTACCTGATAAAGCCCCCACCATTAATAGAATCAATAAGGCACCTGTAGTCGACTTTACATTTTCAGCGACTTCCGCCATCATTTGTTTGTAAGATACGTTGTTGAAAAAACCAACAATTGCAGCTACAGCACCCCCTAATAATAAGATAAACTGATTAGAACCACTAAGAGCATCATCACCAAAAACGAATACATTATAGGCCAACATGGCGACAAGGACCAACACAGGAAGTAAGGCTTCCCAAATGCTTAACTCCTTATTTTCAATAATATTCTCGTCTTCGCGATGCTTGCTTTTCTTTTGGTCTGCCATGAGGTCTTTAATTGGTTACCCTGTAATATTACAACTTTGGTTAGGCTTACGCAAACCACTTTTACAGGAAACTATACCAATACCGTTTGTGGTTTAATATTTAATCGTTTCAAACAATCGGTCATCATTTGATAGGTGCGTTCAATATCATTATCTAAACCTATGGAGAATCTTATGAGTCCGTTTGAAAGTCCCATTTCTATTTGTTCTTCCATCGGAATTTCTGAGGAAGTAGAAGTGCCGGGTGCGCTAAAAAGCGTTTTGTAAAAACCAAGGCTAACTGCTAAGTATCCTAATTTTTCCGTTTGCATTAGTTCCATGAAAGCATTTGCGTTTTCAAGTGAACCAACATCCATTGTCATTAATCCCCCAAAACCGTAAGCGGGATTCATTTGATTTTTTATGGTTTCATGACCTGGGTGTGAATCAAGTCCTGGATAGGCAACTCGAAATCCGTCTGCTTCAAATTTTTGCGCCAGGAATAGTGCATTCTCGCTGTGTTTTTGCATCCGAATATGCAATGTTCTCATGTTCTTTAATATGGATGCCGCTCTAAGACTGTCAAGGGTACTTCCGAAAAGCATTCCGGCGCCACTATTAACATCCTTTAAACTCAAACAAAAATCTGTAGTACCACAAACAGCACCTGCAACTGAGTCACTTGTTCCGTTAATAAATTTGGTTAAACTGTGAATTACTATATCAGCACCTAAGGCGGCTGGTTTGATTGATAAAGGAGAGAACGTATTATCTACAATTAATGGAATGTTGTGTTTTTTAGCAAGTTTTGCCAGCGCTTCAATATCAGCAACTTCAAGCAAAGGATTACTAACTGATTCGCAATAAATCATTTTTGTTTTTGAAGTAATGGATTGCTCAACAATATCAAGAGCGGTGATATCTACAAACGCAGTATCGATATTAAACTTCTTCACGAAGTTCTTCAAAAAGGCATAAGTGCCACCATAAATTGTTCTGCTGCTTACGATATGATCACCTGCATCACACAATTGCATTATTACAGAACTTATTGCACCCATACCACTTGCGTAAACATTTGCAGTTTCTGTACCTTCAAGTGCAACCAAAGCTTCACCTAAGTATAGATTAGAAGGTGAGGAGTGACGTGTGTATAAATAGCAACCTTCGGTATTTCCTTCAAAGGTATCAAACATAGTTTTTGCCGAAAGAAAGGTGTAGGTTGAAGAATCTGATATAGAGGGGTTTACGCCTCCAAACTCTCCGAAATATTGTAAATCTTGTAATTGATTCGCTGATGTATTGTCCATAATGCTTTGGGTTTTGAATACTAAAACTAGCTCTGTGTAGTTAATAAAACAATAGATATTGGTAATTTTAGATTTTGATTCTATTATTTTTTATTTATGTAGTTTTATTGTCAGAATTATCGATATTTATATTGCTAAAACCGAAAAAACAACATGTTGAAAATCGACGAAATAGATATTAAGTTGATAGGGCTTTTACAAGCTGATTGTAAAATGACGACTGCAGCTTATGCGAATCAATTAAATTTATCAACCACAGCCGTTTATGAGCGAATTAAAAGACTAGAAAAGTCAGGAGTAGTCACTAATTATGTGGCATTAATAAATAGAAAAAAGGTTAACAAGGCTTTTACCGTATTGTGCCATATTAAACTCATTCAGCATATCAAAGAATTTGTTTTAAAGTTTGAACGCGAAGTTTTAAAGTTAGATGAAGTTGTAGAATGCTATCATATAAGTGGTGACTACGATTATATATTAAAGCTGCATGTAAGCAATATGGAAGCATATCGCGAGTTTATGGTAACGAAATTAACTGCTATTAATAATATTGGTAGTACGCAAAGTTCTTTTGTTATCAATGAAGTGAAGCATAGCACCGTAATTTCAATTTAAAAAAAGTCCAAACTAAAATTTTAGCATTAATTTTACAATCCATTTAAAAACGATTTTATGAGTTCATTTGATGTAGCCGTTATCGGTTCTGGTCCTGGAGGATATGTAGCAGCAATTCGTTGTGCGCAATTAGGAATGAAAACTGCGATTATTGAAAAATATAGCACCTTAGGTGGTACCTGTCTTAATGTTGGTTGTATTCCTTCAAAGGCATTATTAGATTCTTCACATCATTATGAAGATGCTGTAAAGCATTTTGAAGAGCATGGTATTGAGATTCCTGGTGAGATCAAAGTCAACTTAGAAAAGATGATTGGTCGTAAGCAAGGAGTTGTTGATATGACTACGAAGGGAATTCAGTTTTTGATGGATAAAAATAAAATTGAGGTTTTCGAAGGATTGGGAAGTTTTAAAGATGCTACTCATGTCAATATCAAGAAGAATGATGGAAAGACGGAAACCATCGAAGCAAAAAATGTCATCATTGCAACAGGTTCTAAACCATCAACCTTACCTTTTATTAAGTTAGATAAAGAACGCGTGATTACTTCTACAGAAGCTTTAAAGCTGAAAGAGATTCCTAAACACATGATTATTATCGGTGGAGGAGTTATCGGCTTAGAGTTAGGTCAAGTATATAAAAGACTAGGCGCTGAGGTTACTGTTGTTGAATATATGGATCGTATTATTCCTACTATGGATGCTGCTCTTTCTAAGGAGTTGATGAAGTCGATGAAAAAACAGAAAGCGAAATTCGCACTTTCACACAAAGTGAAATCCGTAGAGCGTAAAGGGAACGAAGTAATCGTCAAAGCAGATAATAAAAAAGGAGAAGAAGTTACCTTTACAGGTGACTATTGTTTAGTTGCTGTAGGTAGAAGTGCCTATACGGAAGGATTGAACCTTGAAGCTGCAGGAGTTAAAATAGAAGAGAGAGGTAGAGTAGCGGTAAACGCTCATTTACAGACAAATGTATCGAACATTTATGCTATCGGTGATGTCATCAAAGGTGCTATGTTAGCGCATAAAGCGGAAGAAGAAGGTACTTTAGTCGCTGAAGTTATGGCGGGACAAAAACCACATATTGATTATAACTTAATACCGGGTGTAGTATACACTTGGCCAGAAGTTGCTGCTGTTGGAAAAACAGAAGAGCAATTGAAAGAATCTGGTATTGAATATAAAGTAGGTCAATTTCCAATGCGTGCTCTAGGTCGCTCAAGAGCCAGCGGAGATGTTGACGGATTTGTAAAAATTCTTGCAGATAAAAAAACCGATGAAGTTTTAGGAGTGCATATGATTGGTGCGCGTTGTGCTGATTTAATTACGGAAGCTGTAACTGCGATGGAGTTTAGAGCTTCAGCAGAAGATATCGCTCGTATGAGTCATGCACACCCGACTTATGCTGAAGCAGTCAAAGAAGCTGCTCTTGCTGCAACTGGAGACAGAGCTTTACATATTTAGAAATCAATTCTAAGATTATGAATTTTATAAGGAAAAGTATTGGATTAATAGTTCTAATGCTTTTCCTTTCTTGTGCTTCTGATGAAGCGGATTCTGTCATCACACTTGAAGAAGAGATGGAGAATACTGACCCATCAGACCCAGATCTTACAGCTAGTCTAACTGGAACAGAATTAGATTTTATAGAAGAATACGAATACATCACTTTTAATTTAGCTCCCGATTCATTTGGCGCCTCAGTAAACGAAAAATGGGTAACAGATATAAAGCTATTTTTAGATGGTTCTATTACTGATGATTACAGATCTGAAGTAGATGCTTCCTTAGCTCAATTTAATGATTTATTGAGTGCTGAGATTTCTTTTCAACTCGTAGATACTATTGAAGAGTCAAACATACATCTGATATTCGGACAAAAAGAGGCAATTAGAGAAGTTTGGCCAGATATGTTTGAAGCCATTGGTGATATAAACTTTCAAGGGTATGCGCTTTACAATAGTGACGGGGACTTCAATATTACGAGAGGTCGTATATGGGTAAGAACACCAAGTATGCCATTATTTAGACATGAATTGGGTCATAATATTGGCTTGGGGCATGCAAGTAATAGTTATTGCTCAGGTAGTTTAACTAGTAATCAAAGTTTTATGTGTTCCTTTTTAAAGGATGAGCTATCGATTTTTGATAAAGCCATTATAAAAACGTTGTACAATCCTAGTGTTGAGGCAGGACTTACCTTTTCGCAATTAAAACCAATTATTGAAGAATTGCTTTTGACTGATGTAATACTCGTGGAGTAATCTATTAGTATATATGAATAAAAAAGGCTGTCAATTGACAGCCTTTTTTTGTTTAGTTCTTATGCGATCCGTCACAATAGGGCGGGTTACTTGTTAATTTGCATGTACATAAATGTGCTGTCTTCGCTTCTTCAACTTCAAACTTTAAAGGGGGAGTTGCATTTTCTGCTCTGTGTGCTCCATTGCAAAAAGGTTGTGCATCACTATGACCACAGGTACACCAGGCATATTTCTTACCAGCCTCTAATTCACATGCTATTGGGGAAAATGTTTTATCGCTCATCTATATATTTTCAGTTGTTAACGCTAAAAATAAGGTAATCTGATACGATTTGTAAAGGAGAGGCTTAATTTTTAACGAGTCCAAATAACTTGTGGAGAAGAAAGCGCACTTTAGTTAAAGAGGCTTTTAGCAATCGTTCTATAGACGACCAAATAAATTTCAATGTTCTGCTGATAGCTTTTTTTATTTGAGCTTTATGTTTTTCATAAATCAACGCAGTAAATGAACATACAATCATAAAAATTATCGCACCAAGAATAGCAACTGTTGGAGTTAAGGAATGATTAAAGTACTGGTATAGTCCTAAACCTGTGAAACTACCATATAGAATCATAAAATGTATGATATAGATGGATAAGGTGCTTTGTCCAATTTTAAGAAGCGTACTATTCGCAAACCATTGTCTAGCTAACATGAATACGGCAAAAGCAACGCACACATCTCCTAAACGAATAAAGAGATAATTATTAAAAAAGATGTCTGCAAAAAGTTGAATGCCTGATACTCTTGAAAAAGCTAAAAAGAAATCTGAAGAATAAAAAATTAATATAAGTCCAGAAACCAACGCAATTGATATTGCTGCGGTATATAGGTGTTTGTAGTTCTTATAACGCGTGAATAGTACAGAAACAAAAGCTCCGAATGTAGCATATCCAAACCAAGGAATTATATTAAACACAGATCCATTTGCTTTAGTTAGATAATTTGCAAAAACATTTGGTAAAAATTCATAGTTCCACTTTTGATACTGCGGTTCAAATAAGAATAACAGTATCGTAATTGCTATCAATAGTGTTGGAAATAGAAATCGAGCTTTAGTATACACCAAAAGGTAAATCCCTATAATTCCTAAAATTGAGAGTCCGATACAATGCAAGACATCAACTAAATAGAAGGATTCATAAATTTCACCGTGAATGATTCCTAATAGGTTGATTCGTAAAAGATAGCCTATGAATAAAAGTTCTAATCCACGTTTAATACCTTTTTTAACTCTAGGATTCGAAAATCCTTTTTCCGGTGAACGAATTAATAAATAGGTGAAAATAAATCCTGAGACGGTAAAGAAAACCGGAGCAGTCATTCCTCTGAAATATTTCCAAAGACTATAGCCGGTATCCGCATTATCACGAAAAGCATTATCAAGAAGTCCGTCAATAAAATGCCCTTGCAACATCATGAGAATTGCCCATGCACGAATCGCATCGATAAAATATAATCTTGTAGTCTTCTTTTCCAAAATTGCAAATTAAAAAAACATCGATCTATATGCCTGTATAACAGTCTTTTTAGATCTTTCGCTTTGCGAAATTAGCCAAAATACTCGCATCTCTATAGTATTTGCGGTATTTTCGTTATTCGAATCATTTAAACGTAGTTATGGGCAGTATATTGGCATTTGCAGGAAGTAATTCATCTACTTCAATCAATTTTAAACTCGTGAAATACACGGCATTACTAGCAACAGAACACAAGGTTCAATTGTTGAATATGGCAAATCTTCCTTTTCCATTGTATAGTGAAGATTATGAAAAGGAAAATGGTTTTTCAAATTCGTTGGTCGAAATAAAAAATGATATTCAGAATGCTGATGGTTTAATAATTTCAGTAAATGAACACAATAGCAATCCTTCTGCTTATTTTAAGAATTTTTTAGACTGGTTATCACGACTAGATAAGAATTTCTTAGAAGGTAAAAAGGTTTTGTTGATGTCCACTTCTCCCGGTGGTAGAGGTGCGATTGGTGCGCATGAAGCGATTAAAAATATCTTACCAAGATTTGGAGCTGAATCGGTTATTAGTTTTTCATTGCCTTCATTTTATAAAAATTTTGATGAGGAGAAAGGAATTACCGAACCTGAATTATCAAAAGCACATCAAAAAGCACTTTCTGAATTCTTAGCTGAAATTTAAATTCTTTGCGAAAACAAGTTTCTTACCAAGTTGCAGATATACCCGGTTTTAAAGATGCTCTTTTAGAATGGGCGAAGCAGTTTTACGAGGTCGTTTGGCTTGATAGTAATAATCATGCACAGACCTACAACACGTATGACGCGATTTTAGCGGTAGACGCTTTAACCGTAAAAGCTACAGACGCTCAAAATGCATTTGAAGATTTAAGGGAATATCAAAAAGGAACCAACGATTGGTTATTTGGGTATTTGTCTTATGATCTTAAGAATGATGTTGAGCGACTTTCATCTCAAAATTTTGACGGACTCCATTTTCCTGATCTTTATTTTTTTCAGCCTAAAAAAATCATTTCTATTCGTGGGAATACTATCGAATTCAACTATTTGCGCATGGTTGATGATGAAATCGAAATTGATTTTAAGTCTATAACAAAAGGGCGCGTTGATAATTTTGAAGAAAAAACCAACAAAAACCCAATCCGTATTCGGATGCGCATTTTTAAAGATGAGTATTTTAAAAGTGTCCGTAAAATGTTGCAACATATTAACCGAGGTGATATATATGAAGCTAATTTTTGTCAAGAGTTTTATGCAGAAGACACCGAGATTGATGCGTTAAAGACATATAAAAAGCTCAATGCCATTTCAAATGCACCATTCGCTAGCTATATGAGACTAGGTGATAAATATCTGTTGTCTGCTACCCCAGAGCGTTATTTGAAAAAAGAAGGTAACAAAGTGATTTCGCAACCCATTAAAGGTACTGCCAAGCGCTCAGCCAATGCGATTGAAGATCAAAAGCTTGCTTCAGCATTGATCACCGATGAAAAAGAACGCGCTGAAAATATTATGATTGTTGATCTAGTTCGCAATGATCTTTCAAAGAGTGCTTTAAAAGGTAGTGTTTCGGTTGAAGAATTGTGTAAAGTATATTCCTTTGAGCAAGTACATCAAATGATATCAACAATTACTGCGGAAGTTGCCAATGGTAAAAATCCTGTTGAAATTATAAAGGAAACCTTCCCAATGGGAAGTATGACTGGTGCTCCGAAAGTTTCGGCTATGAAAATTATTGAGGATTTGGAATCTTTTCGTCGCGGACTCTATAGCGGTGCCGTTGGATATTTTACGCCTGATGACGATTTTGATTTTAATGTTGTTATTCGAAGTATTTTATATAATGAAACGGAGAAATATGTCTCTTATGCTGTTGGTGGGGCAATTACAGCAAAGTCGATTCCTGAGAAAGAATATGAAGAATGCCTTTTAAAAGCCAAGGCTATGCGAGAAGTGCTAGAAAATATTCAGTAAAAATCACTTAACTTGAACCCAATGGAAACAACAGAATTTAAGTT
>CALLIG010000260.1 GCA_938009735.1 uncultured Flavobacteriaceae bacterium | reverse complement strand
TGATAGATTTTGCGTATGCAATGGAAAATGATGGTAAAGATGAAAAGGATATAAAACCCTATGTGGCTCAATATAGTGAAAGAGAAAAAGTCACAAAACTATTGTACAAATTTGGAGATAGAATGTTTGTAGAGGCTTCAGGAGTGAATATTAATGCCGAAGAGTTATGGGAGTATATTAAAAAATTAGAGATTGAAGAACTACTATCTAACTAACACTTTAGCATTGACAGTCTCTTTTTTTTTAATTGATTGACTGAAAAGTTACTTGCAGTTACAAACTACTTAAGGTAGTGTATAGCATGCTGTAATATCCAGTAAAGGTGTCCTTAAGGACACCTTTACTGGATAAATAAACCTATTCATCATGGAATTGATTTTATGAATAATGGCCTACGAAACAAACGCCTATTCGAAACCAAAATTCTTAAGACCTTCGTGACTGATCTTGATTGCATCTAAAGGCTGTAAACTGTCAAAAGTCATGTCTTGTTCTACCAAGTAATATTTCATACCTGACTTTTCTTTTTGTGCTCGAATTTTACTGAAATCGATTGTGCCTTGACCAACAGGAGCGAATCTTCCTTGCTCATCCATATCTTTAACATGCCACATTTTAAATCGACCAGGGTACTTTTCAAAATAAGCTAATGGGTCAGCTTCTGCTTTAGTAACCCAGAATAAATCCATTTGAAAATTTACCCATTCCGGATTGCAATTTTCTAATAAGTAGTCAATGGGAACAATACCATCTGCATCCTTTTTAAACTCAAAGTCATGATTATGATAGAGTAGTTGGAGTCCGGCAGCGTGAGCTTTTTCTCCTAAAGTATCCAATATTTCTGCTAAGTTTTTTGCTCCTCCTGTCATACTCATGCTCGAAGTTGCTTGATCGTATTTAAAAAGGCCCATAGGTGGTATAGGCACAACAAAATACTCAAAACCAGCAGTCTTTGCATCTGCCATCATTACATCTGCATTATCTAGGGTGACAGCGCTCTGATGTGTACTGACTGGATTCAAGTTTAATTCAATCAAAAAGGCCTTAAAATCTTTGGGTGCCATATTGTAGTACTTACCGTCAGCATAACCCGCAGCTTCAATATTTTGGTAACCAGCTTCCGCAACAGATTTTAAAGTTGTTTTTGCATCTTTACCCATTGCATCGCGTACCGTATATAGGGCAAGTCCTCCAAATCTGGAATCACTTGATTCTTTTGTATTTTCTTCTGCAATGACCTCTTTTTCAGAAGAGTCTTTGGCAGTCTCTTTACACGATATACTTCCGACCAGAAGTAAAGTCATTACGATGATTTTGCTTAGCATGTTGGTATTTAATTTTTTCATTTTTATTGAAGTTTCTTATAGGTTTATTATTTAAAAATACGTTTTTAATTATAATGATGTTTGCCAAGTCAATATTAGCACGGTAGCTTTCTAGGAAATTTCTTTTGAAGAAATATAATAGGTTACAATACCAGATAACATTGCCGGAACCGCAAATATCATAAAATTGGTTGCCATACTTAATCCCATGCCTACTAAGATTCCGCCTAATGCAGGACCAATTACACCGCCTAACCTGCCTGCTCCAATGGCCCAGCCAACACCAGTAGTTCTAAATTCTGTGGGATACATTCTAGCAGCGACCGCATAAAGGCCAACGAAACCACCCTGTAGTGTGAAACCGATCAACGCAAAAAGGAGTAAAATCCAATCTGAGCCAATAAAGAGCTTGAAAATTGCCATCAAAATTGCGGTTATTATCATGAATATGGTAATGGTTTTCTTCAGTCCTATTTTAGAGGAACAATATCCTTGTAGTGCAATTCCAAAAAAAGCTCCAATATTAAAAACGGTTCCAGCGTAAATGGCCAACTCCATGGAAAGGCCTGTGCTTTCTGCCAATTTCGGAATCCAACTAATGAGAAAATACAAACATCCAAAGGCGAAAAATAACGCAGTCCAGATTTGAAATGTAGCGCGTTTATATTCTTTAGAAACTAATTTCCCAACAGGTATTGCAGCAGATTTTGGTAGCTTTTCAGGAAGTTCTATTAGCTTTGGTAAGTGCATTTTATCTAAAATACTATTAGCCTTTTCTAAGGCTAATTTCGGTTGTTTTTTTAAATAAAAATCGATAGACTCTGACATGAAAAAATAAATTATAGTAATGGATATTAAAGAAGCTACCCCTGCTAATTTAAACATCATTTGCCAGCCACTTGAAGGAACTACTAGTGCAGCAACTAAACCAGCAATTACAGCACCTACCGGATAACCAGCTAATACCATGCTTACCCAAAAATCTTTTGACTTGTTAGGGGTAAACTCAGCTGTTAAAGCAGCGGTACTTGCCAAGATGCTGCCAATACCAATTCCACTTAAAAAACGTAGCAAAATCAACTGATTTAAATTCGTTGTATAAGCGGTGAGTAAAACACTAACGCCTACTAATACGGCACTAAGCAATATCATTTTCTTACGCCCCATCTTATCAGCGAACGGAGCTAATAATAAAGCTCCGACTGTCATGCCAGCCAATCCAGAACTAAATACTGCCCCTAAAGCTTCAGGACTTAAACTCCATGATTTTGCAATCGCTGAGGCGCAATAAGATATCACTAATACATCTACACCATCAATAATATTCATTAGAAAACAAACCAGTATGGTAGCATATTGCAGCCTAGTCATTGATTTTTGGTCTATTAATTCTTTAATATTCAACGGCATATAGATCTGTTTGTTGATGAGAAAATGTAAGGTTTTAGTATTAACTATACATGGAAGCCACTAGACTTTTTCTATTACTCAAGACAGCTCTTTGGTTTATTGATCCCTTATCGGTTATCTCGTCAAGTTCTATGGATGGTTCTTCTGTTGCTATCACAAACTTTTTA
>CALLIG010000259.1 GCA_938009735.1 uncultured Flavobacteriaceae bacterium | reverse complement strand
ATTTCCCAAAGCAATATTTGGTGCGTCTTGTCGAATTTCGTTGCCAAATAGTATAAGTCCGAGCGCACCGCTAAGACCAACAATAACACCAATAATTTTTCTTGGCGTAACTTTTTCTTTGATTAAAAAGATAGATAAAATAAGCACGAAAATAGGAGTAATCGTAATGATAACAGCGCTATTTATTGGAGTTGAAAGAGCTAAACCCTTAAAAAAAACAAGCATATTTATACCCATGCCTAAAACAGCACAAAGTAACATACGGCGATAATCCGTCCTGTCTATTTTTTCTTTTGGACCAAAAAATGAAAGCAACCAAAATAATAGAGACGCTCCAACAACCCTAAGTACAACAACAGCTAAAGGTCCCATATAATTGGGCATTATTCCCTTAGCAATAGTGTGGTTAAGTCCGTAGATCGTAGTTGCCCCAATAGCGGCTAATATGGCAAGTGTGCGTTTATTCAAGAGTGAATTGCGGCTTTTGCAGCTTCAACTACTTTTTTGCTATTCCCAATAAAAATTTGATCATCAACAAAAATCACGGGTCGTTTTAAAAATGTGTAGTGCTCTAAAATCAGTTTTTTGTAATCTGCTTCTGAGAGTTCTTTTTCATTCAGCCCTTGTTGGCGATATAGTCGTGCCCTTTTGCTAAATAAGGCTTCGTAGCTTCCTGCTAAATTTTTCATTGCTTCAACTTGAGAAGCTGTCATAGCGTCCGTTTTAATATCTTGAAGTTCGAACCCATCTAAAGGTTGTAGTTCTTTAATAATGCGCTGACAGGTGTCACAGGTGCTCAAATGGTATAGCTTCTTCATTCTAAATAGTATTTGACACAAAGAAATCGATTTCAATTCAATTGTGCTATTTTTGGCCTTCACTTTAGAAAAGGGATTACTATGAAAAATGTTTTAGAGCAAACACTAGAGATACGAAAAGGATTCTACAGTATTTTAAAGAATACTCCAAGAGAAGAATTGCTAAAAATTCCGACAGGGTTTAATAACAATATCTGGTGGAACATAGCTCATGTTGTAGCAACCCAACAAGCATTAATTTATAGCTTAGGTGGTGTTGAACTTAAGATGCCTAAAGCCTTGAAAGAAAAATTTCAAAAGGGTACAACCCCTGATGGCACAGTAACTGAGGAAGAAATAGACCAAATCAAAAAATTACTTTTCTCAACAATAGAAGATACAATTGCAGATCGTGAAAATGGAGTTTTTGATAATTATAAAGAATATGAAACGAGTGCGAATGTGACTTTAAGAAATGTAGATGATGCTATTGCTTTCAACTTCTTTCACGAAGGATTGCATTACGGAAGCATCTTGGCACTTAAAAGAGCGATAAAATTATAACGGGTTAAGATTTCGATTTTACCGACATATATTTTTTAACTTCTTTATGAGGAAGTAGTAATTCTATTGCACCGTCAGCATAGGAAGAAACTTCATAGGGGTTGTATAATAATTTCAATCCATCTTCTATAAAACCAATATTTTCTGGAAGATAAAAAGTATCATCTTCAAACATAAAACCGGTGTGATTGATGGGTTGATCCATCGGAATTTTCTCTTTTTGACGAAACATTTTTTCTGCATAATCACGAAAACCATCAAGATCTTTAAAAAGCTCCCAGTTCGTTAATTGAACCCCTTTATTCTTATCGAAATTGAGCATTTGCATAGAAGTATAGCCGTGCGCACCACCACTAAAAAGATAAGCATCAAGTTCAATGGTGATAAAATCAGCATCTTCATAAGTTACCTTACCATCAATTTTTGCTTCCCAAGGCGTTGATTCGTTTGTGTATAATTGCTGAAGCTCTAAATAGCCGTTTTTAAATGATTGCATAGCATCATCAAGAGAGGTTGATTCCGTTTCTTCATCAAAAGATAATAAAAAAATGAGCTGCTCATCTAACGCAGTATTAATAGTTTTTGAAATTTTAGAGCTGCCGAGCGCTTTGGGTATAGCTATCGAAACCGAAGGGCAATCATCGCAGGCTTCGTTCTCAAAAGTATAAGGTTCAAATGTGAGCTTTCGATCACTTTGACAACCAATAAATACTAAAAGGACTAAGAAGCAGTAAGTTGTAAATTTCATTTTAGGTGGGGGTAATAATGGGGCGTCATTGTATGCTTTCAAAGATAACGATACATTTGTAGGTATAATCACAGATTATGAGCGAAAAAAAGTTAAAATTCAATAGCAAGACGATTCATGGAGGACAAAATCCTGATGCTGCATATGGCGCTGTAATGCCTCCTATTTATCAAACTTCTACCTATGCGCAAACTACTCCGGGTGGACATAAGGGGTACGCGTATTCAAGAAGCGCAAACCCAACGCGAACAGCTTTAGAGAATTCTTTGGCAAGTATAGAAAACGGAAATTACGGTTTAGCTTTTGCTAGTGGAATTGCTGCAATTGATGCTGTGATAAAATTATTGAATCCTGGCGATGAGGTGGTTTCAACGAATGATGTATACGGCGGAAGCTATCGTTTATTCAAGCAAGTTTTTGAAAAGTTTGGAATCAAATTCCAGTTTATCGGAATGCAAAATGCAGAGGCTATAGAAGAATACATCACAGAAAACACCAAGTTACTTTGGATAGAGACACCTACTAATCCAATGATGAATATCATTGATATAAAAGCGGTTTCAAAATTAGCTAGAAAACACAATGTTTTACTTGCTGTTGATAATACGTTTGCGACGCCTTATTTGCAGGTCCCCTTAGATCTCGGAGCGGATATAGTAATGCATTCGGCAACCAAATATTTAGGTGGTCATAGCGATGTTGTCGTTGGGGCATTGATAGTAAATGACAAAGATTTGGCTGACAAACTTTATTTTATTCAAAATGCGAGCGGTGCTGTTTGTGGACCTATGGATAGCTTTCTAACGCTTCGCGGGATAAAAACACTTCATGTTCGCATGCAGCGTCATTGTGAAAACGGGAAAGCTATTGCAACATATTTAGCAAAGCATCCGAAGATTGAAAAAGTATTTTGGCCAGGTTTTGAGGATCATCCAAACCATGAAATTGCAAAAAATCAGATGAGTGACTTTGGAGGTATGATTTCATTCATCCCAAAGGGAAGTAATTATGAAAATGCCATTAAAATAGTAGAGAAACTTCAAATATTTACACTTGCTGAATCATTAGGTGGAGTAGAGAGTTTAGCTGGTCATCCTGCGAGTATGACGCATGCAAGCATCCCCAAAGAAGAAAGACAAAAGAGCGGTGTGGTTGATTCATTAATACGCTTAAGCGTTGGTATTGAAGATAAAGCAGATTTAATAGCTGATCTAGAAAAAGCTATTGGTTAATTATTTTATTGAATTTTTAAAAAAATTGAGGTTAAATTATAGGAATAGCATAATTTTGCCGTTATATCTTTAATTCAATAAAAAAACAATTTATTCCTAAGAGTTTATGGACGTAAAAATGCAATCAAAAATTGATGGATTTATGGACGAGATCAGATCCAGAAATGGACATGAACCCGAGTTCATACAAGCGGTACAAGAAGTAGCAGAAACTGTTATTCCGTATATCGCACGAAAGAAAATATATAGTGGTAAAAACATCTTACTACGAATGGTCGAACCAGAAAGATTGATCTCTTTTAGAGTATCATGGGTTGATGATAAGGGAGAAATACATGTAAATCGTGGGTATAGAATTCAAATGAATTCTGCAATCGGGCCATATAAAGGTGGACTTCGTTTTCATCCTTCAGTAAATGCAAGTATTTTGAAATTTTTAGCCTTTGAGCAAGTTTTCAAAAATAGTTTGACAACGCTACCAATGGGTGGTGGTAAAGGAGGTTCTGATTTTGATCCAAAAGGAAAATCAGATGACGAAGTAATGCGTTTTTGTCATGCTTTTATGTCTGAATTAAGCCGTCATATCGGACCAAATACTGATGTGCCTGCTGGAGATATTGGTGTAGGAGGCAGAGAAATTGGTTTCCTTTTCGGAATGTACAAGAAAATCAGAAATGAGTTTACTGGTGTATTGACTGGTAAAGGACGTTCTTGGGGTGGTTCTTTAATTCGCCCTGAAGCTACTGGTTATGGTACTGTATATTTTGCGCAAAGTATGTTGATGACTAAAGGCACTAGTTTTGAAGGTAAGAATGTAGTTATTTCTGGTTCAGGTAATGTAGCACAGTATGCTGCTGAAAAAGCATTACAATTAGGTGCTAAAGTGCTTACTCTTTCTGATTCACAAGGTTATGTTATTGATAGCGAAGGCATAGATGTTAAGAAATTAGCCTATGTGATGGATTTGAAGAATAATAAAAGAGGTAGAATTTCTGAATATGCTAAGAAATATAAGTCTGCTAAATTCGTAAAAGGGAAGACTCCGTGGGAAGTTAAATGCGATATCGCATTGCCATGTGCTACCCAAAATGAATTGAGTGGTGCGGATGCGAAAAAGCTATTGAAAGGCAAATGTATTTGTGTAGCTGAAGGGGCTAATATGCCTTCAACGCCGGAAGCAATTCATGAGTTTGAGAAAGCAAAAATATTATTCGCACCAGGTAAAGCATCTAATGCAGGTGGTGTTGCAACTTCTGGATTAGAAATGTCTCAAAATTCATTGCGTATCAGTTGGACACGTGAAGAAGTTGACGATAAACTAAAAGCGATTATGGAAGATATTCATGATTCGTGTATTGAATATGGTAAAGATAAAGATGGCTACTGTAACTATGTCAAAGGTGCAAATATTGCTGGCTTTGTAAAAGTTGCTGACGCAATGTTAGCACAAGGTGTTATCTAGAATAAAATCATTGAATAGTATAGCCCTGTAGCTCGATAAAGCTACAGGGCTTTTTTTTTAAAATTTCAGAACTATTATATACTACGAATTAGACTATTTTTGAATGACTAATCGCACCAGCTTTGTTATTCAATTCTCTTGAGTTTCTTGTTTTTCTAATCGTTGTATTTGCGCTTTACTGGTTTGTTTTTAATAAAAGAAACTATCAAAACGCACTACTATTATGTAGTTCGTACTTTTTCTATGGATGGTGGGATTATCGTTTTCTAATCCTTATTCTGTTTTCTACTCTAGTTGATTATTTTGTTGGTTTAGCTATTGAAAATTCACAAGAAAATAGTAAAAGAAAACTATTATTGTGGCTTAGCATCGCATTTAATATTGGCGTTTTAGGGTTTTTTAAATACTATAATTTCTTTGTTGATTCTTTAGTTGAGGTATTAAATTCTGTTGGCTATGCTATGGAAAGCACCTGGTCTTTGAATATTATTTTACCGGTTGGCATATCGTTTTATACATTTCAAACCATGTCATATACTATTGATGTATATCGAAAGAACCTAAAACCAACAGATGACTTTATTTCTTTTGCGGCTTTTGTTTCATTCTTTCCTCAATTAGTTGCTGGCCCAATTGAAAGGGCGTCGAACTTGTTACCGCAGATACTGAATAGTAGAAAATTCACCTATGAAAAAGGGATACAAGGGCTACGATTAATTCTCTGGGGATTGGTCAAAAAAGTAGTGATAGCAGATACACTTGCTCTTAAAGTCGATGATATTTTTGAAAACTATACTGATTTTGGCGGAGGAGTTCTTTGGTTAGGTGCTCTTTATTTCGCTATTCAAATCTATTGCGATTTTAGCGGATATTCTGACATTGCGATTGGCGTTTCAAAACTGTTTGGTATTGAGCTTAAATCTAATTTTAAGTTTCCCTATTTTTCAAGAAACATCGGTGAGTTTTGGAGAAGATGGCATATTTCATTGTCTACTTGGTTTAGAGACTACTTGTATATTCCACTTGGCGGCTCGAAGGGATTGAAATGGCAATCACTTCGAAATGTTTTTGTTATTTTCTTAGTAAGCGGATTTTGGCATGGCGCTAATTGGACTTTCATAGTTTGGGGAGGCATACATGCATTGCTCTTTGTGCCGAGTTATATTTTGGGTAGTAATCGAAAATATACAGGGGCTATTGTAGCCGAAAATTCTTGGTTTCCATCATTGAAAGAAGTACTTCAAATAGTTATCACTTTCTTTTTTGTTGTATTAGCATGGGTGTTTTTTCGAAGTGATAATCTTACTGTAGCCGTGGAGTATTTGATTATAATGTTTACAAAGTTTGATTTTCCGCCAACTTATAAAAACGGACTTTATAGTGTGGGTTCTTTATTGATTTTAGATTGGATGTTCAGAAAAGACGAACGGCTCAGTTTTCCATTTTTAAAGGAGGTGAATAAAAAAAGCATACTACTACTTGAGATAGTTAGTATTATTCTAGTAGTATATTTAATCAGTTTGAATTCTAATTCAGGACAGTTTATTTATTTTCAATTTTAGATGAAACAATTTTTAAAAAAAGTTGCGTTTTTTGGATTAATTGTACTCCTGTACTTTTCAGCATCAGGCGTTTACAATTACACCTTAGACCCCTACGGAATTTTAGAAACGCGAAAAGAATTTGTTGGCATTCGACCTAATGAGCATAGTTTAAAGGTGCATCATGTATTGCAAAATAGCAAAGAGTTCAACAGTTTTTTATTTTCAAATTCTAAGGGTGGCGCTTTACATTTTAATCAGTTAAATGATGAAACAAATAATTGGTATAATATGACCTATTCTTTGGGTACACCCGAAGAATTTCATCATGACATGGTTCTTTTTATCAACAATAATGTAGCGATAAAAAATATCGTAATTGGTTTAGATGAGGGGGTTATTTATGAACGTGCAAGTTCACACAAAAACCAAGCCTCAAGAAAATTCGTTCTTTTGGAAGATCAGTCAATAAATTGGGAATATTTGTTTTTACCCATCTCTTTGAAAAAGTTCTTACGAATTGATTTAGATAAAAAACATATTGTTCATGATGTTTACAAAAGCGGTAATTATTTAGAACAGAATGCATACCCTGATAATTGTGATTTGACAGAAGAGTTAGTAATTGTTCCTCAACCAAATGAAAATTCACAACCGCTACTTGACTTTTCTTCTCAGATAAGTACACTCAAAATCATTCAAGATTTTTGTAAAAAAAAGAATATCAATTTAAGTTTTTTAGTGCATCCTACTTCGTTAGAGAATCATAAAAAATCAGAAGTAAAAAGATTTCAATTCAATCAGTTACTCGACGTTATGGAAAATGAGCAGTTTGTTTTGTTTCGACCTTTTGAAGAAAATCTAATTCAAAATAGTTCCTGCTACTGGTTAGATAGGCATCATTATACAAAAAAGGTTGGTGATTCTATACTTCAAATGTATACCCAGTATAAAGATTTGGATCCATCTAAGTAATGCAGTCATCAAAGGAAAATAGTAGTTTTTAAAAATAATTGTTTTCGTTGAATAGTCTTAAAAAGTCAGTCGCGCCACAAGCATTTTATATTTTACACTTAGGGCTTCGTGCATTTTCAACCTATCTTTGTTGCAAACCCAACCATTTAAATGCAAGTGACCACCAAAGCTATAATTCTTACTTCTTTGAAGTACGGAGATACCAGCCTTATAACTAGGGCGTTTACGGCTACTGATGGATTAAAATCATATTTGCTTAAAGGTGTATTGTCTTCAAAAAAAGGGAAGTTAAAGACTGCGTATTTTCAGCCTTTAACTCAACTAGAGATAGTTGCTAATCATAAGAACAAAGGTACTTTAGAAACTATTCGCGAAGCTAAAGTCAACTATCATTATCAAACATTACATTCTCAAATTGAAAAGAATGCCATGACCCAGTTCTTGGCTGAGATGCTTAGTAATAGTATTCATGAAGAAGAAAGTAACCAAGGGCTATTCGAATATATTGAAGCATCGTTGCAATGGTTAGATACCAATGATCAAACAGCTAATTTTCATCTTCATTTTTTAATCAATCTGACAAGATATTTGGGCTTTTACCCTGACACAAATAGTATGAATTCTAACTACTTTGATTTGCTCGAAGGTGAGTTTACTGATAAGCCTTCGTTGAACCCAGTTTTGACTGGAGAAAATCTTATTTTTTTTAAAAAGGTGTTGGGCATAAATTTTGATGAGATACATACAATCAAAATGAACAAAGCAAACCGACAAGAGTTATTAAAATCCCTTGTTTTGTATTTTGAATTACATTTGCAAGGATTTCGAAAACCCAAATCCCTTGCCATTTTAAATGAAGTTTTTAGCTAGTGCAACTATGATGCGGAAGATCATTTTTGGTATAGTTTTTCTATGTTTTCAGACGGTTTTTAGTCAGGAGATATTTATTTTAGATATGGACTCTAAAGAGCCTGTACTAAATGTGGCTGCCTATAATTTAGATAAGTCAAAAACCGCACTTTCCGATTTTGATGGCAGATGCGATTTATCAATTTTTGATCGTAATGAACGAATTACTTTCAAGCATATTAGCTATGAGATTCGTAAGTCTACAAAAAGTCAAATTCGGAAACAAAAAAATAGGATTTACCTTATACCAAAAGCAGAACAGCTTGATGAAGTGATTATGTCCGTTTCAAAATGGGAACAGCAGAAGAAGGATATTCCGAATAAAATAGTTTCCATTGATGCTCGTGAAATTGCATTTACTAATCCACAGACATCCGCGGATCTTTTACAGAATAGCGGAAAAGTTTTTGTTCAAAAAAGTCAATTAGGTGGTGGTAGCCCAATGATTCGAGGTTTTGCAACCAATAGATTATTACTTTCTATTGATGGTGTTCGAATGAACAATGCTATTTTTAGAGGGGGTAATATTCAAAATATTATTTCAATAGACCCGTATGCTATAAAAAACACCGAAGTCATTTTTGGTCCAGGTTCAGTTATCTACGGAAGTGATGCTATTGGGGGTGTCATGAATTTTTACACCAAACAACCAGAATTTTCTCAAAATGATAGTCTTACTTTCTCAGGCAATGCGAATTACCGTTTTGCCTCTGCCAACACAGAAAATACGGTACACGCTGATTTTAACTTCGGGAAAAAGAAATGGGCTTTTCTGACGGGGGTAACCTATAATAGTTTTGAAGATTTAAGAATGGGAAATAATGGCCCTGATTCATATTTAAGAAACAATTATGTCATCCGTAGCAATGGGCAAGACCAATTGGTAGCTAATGATACTCCTGAAAAGCAACTTACTACAGGTTATAATCAACTGAACTTATTGCAGAAGATTGCTTACAAGCCTAACAATACATGGAATTACGATTTAGGATTGCATTACTCCGAGACTTCAGAATATTCGAGATATGATCGATTAATAAGACCCGATTCAGAAGGTACTGGCCTTCGATCAGCTGAGTGGTTTTATGGTCCTCAAAAGTGGTTTATGGGACACCTACAAATAAATAAGAAAGGGAAAGGTTTGTTTTACGATGGATTAAAAATCACATCGGCTTATCAACATTTTGAAGAAAGTAGAAATAATAGAGATT
>CALLIG010000258.1 GCA_938009735.1 uncultured Flavobacteriaceae bacterium | reverse complement strand
GGCGATCAATGGGTAGAGGTAGAGGCACTAGTACTTGGTGATTCTCTAGTGCAGCATATTATGGAAGATCAGGTAGTGCTCGAATTTACGAATCCAACAGTTGGTGGAGGAAATGTAGGCGGCTTTAAAGAAAGTGCATTTGTTGAAGGCATACCTCTAAAAGAAGGCTATATTTCGATACAGGCTGAAACGCATCCTATTGATTTTGAATCAATTGAGTTACTCAACCTCTGCGGTTGTATGGATGAGAAAGCTAAGAACTACAAAGATTATTACGTGAAAGCCGATAACTCTACGTGTATTTATTAGAGCATCCTTTATGTAATAAACCATTTCGAAACATATTTAGTTTGGACTAGTAACCCAAAAAATACAATCCAGACTTAAAATATGACGGTTGAGTTAGTTTAGTTCGTTAAACAGGGGCAAAATTTTGCTTCTTTGACATGTAATTAATCAACCATAAAGTCATGAAAACATTTTCAATCAAGCAATTTATTTTAGTAATCGGATTTCTATTTGTCATAGGGAGCATCCATAGTCAAGAAGAAATATCAACAGAGCAATGGCAAGAAGATTTGCGCTTTTTACAAAAAAAGGTACATGCAGAATACCCTTTCCTGTTTAAAAAAGTAAAGAAAAAAACTTGGGATGCTGAAGTGGAAAAATTATACGCTGATATTCCCAATTTAGAAACGCATGAAATAAAGGTAGGCCTTACTCGCATGGTTTCTATGTTTGAATATGGGCACACACAAATTCCGTTTAGTACAATAGCATCTGATGCGGTACTTCCTGTAAATCTATATCATTTTGAGGACGGAATCTTTATAGAGGGTGTACAAAAGATTAATATCGAAGCTTTAGGAGCAAAATTAATCAAGATTGGAGAAATGCCTGTTGAAGAAGCACTTAAAGCCATACGACCAGTAGTACCGGCGGAGAATGATTCTTATTTTAAAGGATATGGATTAGGATTTTTAACAGCACCATCTGTGTTACATGCACAAGGTGTTATTCCCGAATACTCCAATATTATTACGTTGACACTTGAGAAAAATGGAAAGCTTTTCGAGCATAGCTTTACAGCTGTTCCCTTATCAGATGTGTCAAAAAATTACGGTTTTACCATTCCTAATGAGGAGTGGGTGAGCGCTAGAGAACAAACAGAAACTCCCTTATATCTTAAGCATTTGAATGAAAAACTTTACTTTTTTGAGTTTCTTGAAGATTCAAAAACATTGTATGTTAGGCAAAGTTCGGTATTCAATGATGATAAAGAATCATTGGCAAATTTTTATACACGCCTCTTCGCATTTATAGACGCAAATGATATTGATAAATTGGTGTACGATGTACGTTTGAATGGGGGAGGAAATAATTACAACAATATAGGATTCATCAAAGGCATCATGGCACGGCCAAAAGTGAATACACGAGGTAAATTCTTTTTTATTATTGGAAGAAATACGTTTTCCGCCTGTCAGAACCTGACGAATGAGATTGGTAACTATACTGAAGCAATTATAGTAGGGGAGCCAACTGCTGAAAATGAAAATTTTTACGGTGATGCTAGAAAAGTAAACTTACCAAACTCAGGAATGAATGCATATTTATCATTTGCTTGGTGGCAAGACAAATCACCATGGGATGGAAAAGAATGGACCATTCCTCATATGGCAAAAACGATGACCTTTAATGATTATGTGACGAACACAGATGTTGTACTAAATGCTGCTATAGAGTACACCGAAACAGGATTTATAATGAACCCCATGGAATACCTTAGACAATTATTCAGCGAGGGTAAAATGGAAGAATTGAAAACAGCGGGCTTCAAAATTGCTAATGACCCTGCATATAAATATTACAATTTTCAAGAAGAATTTGGTACCGCTGGATATCGATTAGTAACTGATGGAAACCCTGAAGCAGGATTGTACATTTTAGATTTAGTAGCACAGTTCTATCCTGAATCGACTGGTGCGCTTTATAATTTAGCAAGTGCTCAAGAGCAAGTTAAACTATATGATAAAGCCAAAGAAACCTACAAGAGGCTTATCACGCTAGACCCAAATAGTACTTTAGGAAATTCCGCTAAGAATAAGCTTGAATATTTGAATAAGCAATAATAGTATTGTGAAGCTCAGAAGGCTGCTATTATTAGAGCAGGAGGGAAGTACCACTTTGGCATAACCCTTGCTGCTTTTTTAGTATATTATAATAAAATATAGCGTTATGAAACTATTCAAATTGTTATCACTATCTGTATTTACATTATTGCTTTTGGGTTGCGGAGCTACAAATAAGGTGAAGGAACCAAATGCTGCTTTAGATGATATGATGAATCAAAGAGCATTTCGCATTTCAGTTGTTAGCGCGGAACCAATGGTGACGCAGGCATTGAGTCAAGTAGCAAATAGCGGATTAATTCCACCAGGTAATTCAATGAGTCGCATAGATGTGACGGGTTCAGGTTACTTTATAAAAGTACATGGCGATTCTGTTGCAGCGCAATTACCCTATTTTGGAGAACGTCAAATGGGAGGGGGCTATGGATCAGATACAGGAATAAATTTCGATGGACTCACCAAAAATCTAGAGATTACAAAAGACGAAACCAAACAAAGTTATTTGATTAGATTCAGTATAGATTCAAGTTCAGAGGTGTATTTTGTATCGACTACCATAGGAAATAATGCAACAAGTACAACGGCTATTACTAGCTCGCAGCGTAATAGAATTCGATACTCAGGTAAAGTTAATAAACCCTTAGATTAGGCTCATCTAAATTTCTGGCATCATATTTGAAAGACTCTTAGTAATTATTAATATTAAATTATATTACATTATGAGTAAAGGAACAGTAAAATTCTTCAACGATGCTAAAGGCTTCGGATTTATAACAGAAGAAGGTTCAGACAAAG
>CALLIG010000257.1 GCA_938009735.1 uncultured Flavobacteriaceae bacterium | reverse complement strand
AAATTTGACAATACGGTCTTTGTGATCGAGATATTCAATTTTATAGGTTTCCCCCTTTTTGTATTCGGCTGCTGTTACGGGGTAGGATGTCAGTACCTTATCGTCAAAATTTAAATAGATATGTTTGTAATACGGCGTTGGGTCTTGCCGAAATTCCGCATAGCTATTAATATCATCATTCTCATAATAGGCCGTTTGCCGCAACCAATCATCAATCTTTAATTCCCATTGGCGTTGCAAATAATAATCGGCATTGTGATCGGTAATATTATCGTATTCATCTTGTAGCTCTTCTAGCAATTCATAGTGCTTTTGATACAATTCGCGCATGGTTTTGAAGGAGAGTCCGCCAATACCTTTGGCCACAATTTCTTTTCGTAAAAGGCGTGCGCAATACTCCGTAATATTAAAATGGTACTGCTCGTGGGTCAGTACATTCGAGCCTTCGAAATCACCACTTAGGCGCTCTGATTCGTTGGGGTCCATATAGGCATAGACGCGCGATTCGTCATCGGTGATTAGTTTCGGACAAGATATATTGGAGTGAATAAGCGCCACATAATCTTTCTCCATAAAATAAACGAGTTCAAAATCATCCCATACCAGGGGGCTTTTTGACCACTCGATGACTGGTTTATCTTCAAAGCTGGGGGCGTATTTGATACCTGCAAATACCAATACACCAAATAAGAGTACAGAGCCAATGATTATGTATAGTGGATTAAGATCTTTAATTTCATTGGTAGTTTGAAACTGATTTTCTTTGGGTGGTAACCCATAAGCATTCTCCTTTTCATCGCCCTCTTCAAAAAGCATCCATAGAAAGTAAAACGGAATAAACTGATAATACCCAGCATGCCCAAGATCATGACAGCGTTTGGTGCCTTGTGTGAGTAGCAAAATGCAACTCATGACAAAAAGTAGCGAAAACAAAAGGCTAAAACCTACAGAAACATCTAAAGTGAGTATGGTTAACAAATAAAACACCCCGAAAATAAGATAGCTTATGCCATATTCTAATCTTCGAATACGGCCTTTTAGCGAAAAGGGAGATTTAAACATTGCAGCACTTTAGTATTTGGTCAATTAGGTAACGTTCGAATATATGATAATATTGAGGAGAGTTAGTTTTTCAATTCTGGTAAATACAAGAATGCTCTAAACTTTTAATTAAAAACTAACGCTTGCTATTCAAATGCTGTAGTAGATATATTTTAATTATAAGTATTTTATAAATTGAATCATATAGGGATTCAGAACACTTTTGAATATACTACTATAAATGCCATGCTAAAGGCAATGCTTATTGAAATTGTTATCCATTTAGATTTTATAGTCTCCTCTTTTTTGATCCAATTTCTTTCAGGCGGGCTGTTGTTTTTTTTGACATAGGCTTCATAATTTTCAAAACCTAAAAATTTACAAATTGAATCTATACTCTCAGCATTTGGTGGACCATGTTTTCCATTTTTTTCAACATATCTATCGTATACCCTTTCAAGAGTTTTAGAACTTAAATCACTTCGAACGCTTATATGATTCGCTAATGCAAACCTAGAATGCGAAGCATGTTCTTTTTTCGCTTTATCAAAGACTTTCCAAGCAATTTCTGCTACTCTTTTTTCATCCATTTTTTAAAAAATACCAATTTAAATAAGCAATTTTTTTGAAATAATCACTTGCCAACCCTGCATTTGATTAGTGTCTAAAAAATGTCTAATACAAGTCGGCTATGTGTCTGCAAGAGCTACTCTTCTTTCCATTTACTTTGGCTTAAGAATGATTTACTGCTATGCATAGCTAACATAGCATTTCTAGATAATTCATTCTTACGGAAATCCGTAATGCAGTCGGTGATTAAGTCGATTGAGAGGTAAGTTAAGAGCTACTGCATTTAGATTTTTACTTCTCAAAATAAGAGAGACGTCTCTTCATTTTTTAAGGCGATTTAAGATCGCACCTATGAACTGAGTAATAACTCGGACAGCCAAATTTATGTCCAAAAATCAAAAATTATGAAAAGAATAATGATAGCCGTTTTGGCACTAGTTTTTAATATGTTCTTGTTTTCTTGTACAACAGATTCAGTTGCAGAAACTGATGAACTTTATGAAATTCAAGCAACTGAAGGTGACGATGGAGATGTAAATGAAGGAAGAGATGATGACTGATTCTTTCTTTTAAATTTAAATAAACCGTGCCATTTCGGCGCGGTTTAATTTTCTTACATTTAGCGCCAGATTAATGAACAATGTTTTACCGTCTTTTATTTTTTTTACTAGTTACTATGATATTTGGGTGCAGCCATGACAAGCCCAAACCTAAAATTCATAATACAGAGAAAATTAATTTACTTCAAGAAAAAAGCAGAAACAAAAAGATTGATTTTAAGGTTCGCCTAAAACTGATTGACTCTGCGTTGACCATTGCCAAAAATAATAATTTAGATTCCTTAGAGCTCGCTGTAATAGACTCGAAAAGTCATCTATTCTATAAGAATAACCAAAAGGTTAATTCACTTAATATAGATAGACATCTGCTTAAACGAGCGAAGGAACTTCAAGACAATTTTTATGCGGGTAAAGCAAACAAGAACATCGCATTATTTTTTTATGAAAATCAAACTCCTGATAGTACTTTTTACAGGTATAATTTGTCGAAATCTTATTTTGAAAAGCTAAAAGATAGTAGCCAAGTCGGTAGGCGATTAACCAGCATGGCACTTATCCAAAAAAATCACAATGATTTCTTTGGAAGTAAAGAAACGGTTACCGAAGCGTTACAATTTTTGCATCCAGAGAAGGATGTAAAATATATTGCTTCCAACTATAGTACTTTGGGGACCAATCATCGTAAACTCTTGAATTATGAAGAGGCGGTAGTATATTTTCAGAAGGCTATTGAGAAAACCGAATCTACCAAAAACAGATTTACATATAAAAACAATTTAGCGGTAACCTACATAGATAGTAAGCAATACAAAAAGGCAATCTCAATATTAAAAGAAATTTCAAACGATTCCATATTTATCCACACAAAAAATTATTCTAGAGTGCTCGATAATTTAGCTTATGCCCAATGGCTCTCAGGAGAAAATATAGGAGCCAAAGCCTTCTTGGAACCACTTGAGATTCGAAAATTAAAAAAAGATAAACGAGGCCAGATAGCAAGTTATACTCATTTGGGCGAGTTCTATAGTAAACTTAATCAGATAAAGGCGTATTCTTATTTTGATAAGGTCATACAATTATCAAAAGATTTGAAAATGCCACGGGCGGAGAAAGATGCTCTTAGGTTTTTAATGGATATACAACCTGCAAATGTTGATATAAAAGACCGCTATATTTTTTTAAATGACAGTCTTTATAACCAAGAGCTATTAGTAAAAACACAGTTTGCGAAATTAAAATATGATGATAGTCGCAAGCAAGAAAAGATTCTAAGACTTGAAAAAGAAAATGCTCAAAATGAATTGGAAGCTAGCAAACAAGACAGTCAAAAAATCATGTATTTATGTGGTTTGGTATTCTTGGCGTCGCTTCTAGGCTTCTTACTCTATAGTTTTAGACAACGTACTAAGGGTTTAAAACAAAGAAGTAAAACGGAGAAGCTCACCGCTATTTTTCAAACGGAAGCAGAACTAGCGCGACGTTTACATGATGACCATGGCGGGAAATTGAATCAAACCATGTTGTTAGTAGAAGGCGATGCGGATAAATCAAAAATATTAGATAACCTAGAGGAGCTTTACAATCAGAGCAGAGACTTTTCAAGAGAAATCAACGCTGTAGATACAGGGTCTAATTTTTGGGATAATGTTTTGGCTATGATTCAATTAAGAACACCATCAAGAGTGAAGCTCTTTTTACGTGGTGGTAATGAAGTGGACTGGAAACTACAATCTGGGACTGTCAAAACGGTACTTTTTAAAATTGTACAAGAGTTGATGATTAATTTAGGTAAGCATAGTGGTGCAAATACCGTTGCAATTACATTTCAGGAGACCAGTAATGGTTTAAAAATGAATTATGAAGATGATGGTATTGGAGCTTCTGAAAAAGAGTTTCGATTAAAAAATGGACTACTGAATACAGAAAAGCGTATAGAAGCCATAGGTGGAAGTATTATTTTTGATACTGAGAAAGGAAATGGCTTCAAAGCAGAAATCCAATTTCCGAAATAATACCCATATCGTTATGTTCGAAAAAGTACTGATTGCCGAAGATTTTCAAGATACCAATTTAGGTATTGTAGGTGCCCTTCAAGAAAAATTACATATTGCGGAGGTTCAAGAAGAATTGTATTGTGACAAGGCGTTCACAAGAATAAAAGTAGCACATGCAGATGACCAGCCTTTTGAACTTTTGGTGACTGATTTACACTTTAAACAAGACCACGTAACCCGTAATATCACCTCCGGCATTGAACTTATTGAAACTGCAAGAGCCCTACAGCCAAATTTAAAAGTGATTGTAAATTCTATGGAAGATAACCCCATGAAAATTAATAGCCTGTTTAAAGAACAGAAAATTGATGGGTATGTCTGTAAAGGCAGACATGGTTTGACTGAGCTAGTTTCTGCGCTGCAAGAAGTGTATCATAATCGCACCTATTATTCACCACAAATAAATTTGAATGTTGCAGACAATGTTATTCAATTAGATGATTTTGATTTGAACATACTCAATGGCTTAGCCGATGGACTCACCAAAAAAGAAGTTTCTCAAAAGTTTAAAAAAGAGCATATTTCACCAAGTAGTGAGAGTACTATTGATAAAAGAATAAGTCGCCTTTATGATGAATATGGGGCAAAAAACACTACAAATTTGCTCTTTAAATTGGTAAAAGAAGGCAAAATATAGCGCTCACTTTCAAGAATTTATCTTTCTAATAAAATATTTTGTATTCCTTTTACAGATATCTGTAAGGAATTCATTTTTTATGCGCTTAGGTTTGAAGTATTAGAAATGCTAAAACTTAAAATGCGATAGAACTGATATAAAGCTAAAATTTTTGATCAAATTAAAGTGTTGGTCAACTTGCTTTATAGAAATTCGGGGGAACGACTATTTAGTAAGTTCGACCTGCATGATTAGTACCAATTAGCATACTAGCACTTTCAAAGTTGAGTATTTTAATCATTAACTATAAACCTTGTTTAAGATCGGCTCTCGGGCCGATCTTTTTTTTGTTTATAGTTAGCATTAAAGAATACTTTTCCAATGTGTGAAGTTATATCTGAATAATGTTTGTCAGAAAAAATAATGCTAACCCCCCAATCAAATACTAATCTATTTTGGTTTGAAACCTACTTCGACCGCCGCTCAATAAAAAGCTCTCGCTCCATTTGTTTTAAATCTTCTTTACATCCATCTAAGGCACTTTTGTACTCTTTAATGGTGGTTTCCGCATCTTTCAGTTCAAGTAGCTTGTCTTTGGCGGTTTGCAACTCTACGTACAATTGGATGACTTCCATATGCATATCATACAAATAGGTAGAATCTTTCGCAGGAATGTCTTTTTGCAAGTCCACGATACGGGCACTTATTAAAGAGTTTTGATATGGTCGGTTCTGGCCTTCAATATCCATAGAGTCTATCAGGCCTTTTAGGCCTTTCATATCATCGAAAAAGCCGCTTTGAAATTCGCGTCCCACGCTGATAATACTGGCTTGTTCTCTTAATAAGGCATTTTCTTTGGCCGGTACTTTAAAGTTGAAATATACCGCTGCAAGAATGGCGGAGACGGTGACTATAAACAAGGCTAAAAATTTGAGAAAGCTGATTCTTCTTTCTTTGCTATTATTTGGTTTCATAAGGTTTTGTATTAATACGATTTATAATTATTTTATGAAGCTGTGCTTAATCAAGCAGAAAACTTCTTCTAATTTTTTGTTCATTGGGGTCTACAGCTTCTTCTTTTACAAAAATGCCAGACTCCGCTTTTTTACCGATATATTCTAATTCGCTTAATTTTTTAAAGAGCGATAGCATGAGTTTGGTAAAAGAAGATACTTTCACCAAAGTCGCATTGATATCACTATGCATATAGTTTAATTCAATGGTTTCTACCAATACATTTTCAAAAGCCCCTTGGTTTAAATCACACCAATTGGTGAGGTAATTGAGAAAATTTTCTTTGCCTGTACCCACAAATACATCAAGGCTGGTTTTAATCACTCTGCCTAAATTCACCAATTTTGAAATCATGGCAATTGGGGGTTCGTGTTTGTCTACCATTCTGAATTCGGTAATGTTTTCATTCAAATAGCGCATCACCTGTTCTGATAGATATAAGGCAATACCCGCCAGGTCATTCGATTGTTTCTTTTGATATATCTTTTGAATGATATGTAAAGCGCAGGCTTCCATTTGATTTAAAAAAGACCCTAGTTCGTTATAAGTAAATTGTAAGTCGGGGTGGCTCTGTACCGATCTACTCGGTGGAATAAAATCGGCATCTACCGTTGCCTTACCATCTACCATAATAATTTTGCCTAGGGTCATATGATTTGCTCCTAATTCTTGTGCCGTAGTTTCACTTTTAGGCAGTATGTCTAGCATATATTGTGGGCATACATGAGGTCGGCGCGGGGGTTCTTCATCCACATCACTATGACCAACAGCAACACTTTGGTAGGGGTTTACGCCAAGAATGACATACCATTCACTTTCTTCTTTATTGATCTTATATTGCTTTTCTAAAATAAAGCCAGACTGTTCTAAAAGATCAGAGGTGTTTGGGGTGATATCTATTTGATAGCCTCCTAAAGTAACAGCATGGCAGGCATTTAAAACAACGTTAATCGTGCCTTGTCCGTCTACGGAGAGCATCAAATCAAGCGAAGTATCTGCTTCAGAAAACGGAGCCAATAGTCCGTAATTGACGGGAGAAATATTCTTTTGTTCTGCCTTTTGAATAAGTGCTAAAGTGGCATGCTCCATGGCGATGAAATGATTCTTATTGATTTTCATTCCGTCAATCCAGTTGACACGGTGGTTATGTTTGTTTGTAGTTTTCATAATCTTCTAGGTGTTAAAACAAGCCTGATTTTTTATATTCAATAGTAAATGTTGAGATACAGTTTGAGCCTGCATTTCGTATCAGATCTATACTTTTTATTTTTATTTTCTTTCCTTTTATTTTCTCACAGAAAACCAAGAAGGTGTTGTTTCGGCCATTGACTACCACTAAGGGGTTCACATCTCCGCAGAAGAATTTTGAAAATGCTTGCGGACTTAATTTTCCATTGGCAACCATTTGAATTTTGTTTTCAAAATTAGTCACGCTAATGAAAGGGGCGACATTGGGTTTGCTTTCTTCCGGTTTCCTATCAGCAATTTGTTCTGCTGGGCCTTTATTTAAGTCCAGCCTTTTATCTCTTTTTGGCCTTTTTTTGTAACCTATTTTCGAAACTTCCTCTTTTTCTTCTGGTAAAGGCAGCACGTTTATTATCTGTTTAGAGATATAGACCAAATCGTTATTTACCACCAACGAAATGGTTTTGAGTCCCGGTGCTTCATACACATAGCTGGCTACTCTCGTTGTAGCATTAGCAGATGCGGTTTCTCCGAAGCGCCATTCCCATGAATGGGCATTTTCGGTTTCGTCAACAACATCCAATTGTTCGCCAACCATAATGGTTTTAGGAATTTTGAATTTGGGAAATTTTGTGGTATCTAATAAGGCCAGTCTTTCATCAATATGTAGGTTGACCTCCTTTTGACAACTATTGTTTATGAGCAGCCGTATGGTATAGTCTCCTTTGCTTTGATAAATATGTAGCGGATTTTTCTGGGTAGAAGGTTCTGAGCCATCGCCAAAATCCCATTCCCATTGTTGGGCATCTTCGGTTCTATCATAAAATTTCACCATTTCTCCTGCGCGGTAGGCATTGGCCAAGTGGTCAAATACCGCCTCATCACAGGGGGCGTCATTGCTGTATCGAAATGCCAAAGTGGTCATGGCGATTGCAAATACCCCAATAAAAAGGCGAAGTACCGAAGCATCTATATGACTCGTTAGTATATTTTTAGTATTCATAATGCGTTGTTTTTATATGATATGGTAAGGCGTTTATTGATTTATTTTCTAGATAGTACAGCAGATTACTTTCCATGGTTTCCCAGGCAGCAGCGTCTGTTTGTTGTTGCGGATTCGGAGTCAGAGAAATTTCAATACAAGGCACAATGCCCTTTTTTAAATCAATATGGTTTTTGTAGCCTCTTTGAATAGCAACACTTTGCAAGGTATCGCCATAGAGTTCAAAGCATAGGGCTTTTACATCTTCTTTAGTGACAATTCTGTCTTTTGAAAGCAGCGATCTACGACTTGCATTAAGGCGGTCTTGAATATTCAAATCGTCTTTTCCGCCATGCGTGCTAGTCAAAAGACGCGGCGTGCCTTGTTGTACCCCATAGCCTTTGTATACGGCTAATTTGCTACCTGCTTTTATGTTATTGGCAGCTTCTCCGTTGGTAGTCCAAAAGTCCACCAATAAATTTTCATTAGGGCTAAAAGGTTTAAAAGCGATATAGTTGGTCTGCATCATATCACTAGAGGCTTCGCTAACCTTGTTCTCTAAAAGTGCAATCACTTGGTTGAGTACTTTCAAATTACCACGTAAAAAGTCATTATTTAGAAAAGAGAAAGAAGCACTTTCATCTTTGAGTAATTCGATTAAATGAATCACATATTCGCGCGCTTTGCGTTGATCTAATTTGGCAATGCTATTACCGCGAACTACAAAAGTACCTTTGTCAAAGTTTGAATTGTCTTTATTTCGCGCTTTGTAGGCTTTACCATCGGTGTTGCTAATAGATTTGATATCAAAAAATAGGTTTTCTGTTTTTATGGGAAGTATATGTATGAATTCTTTTATGGGATAAGAAAAGCTTTTCAATTCTCGGTTGACCACCGGAAAGGCATTCAGCGAGCAGTTGACCTGTTGTAAAACCGAAGTCGGAATCATTTTTGGGAATTCGATTTTCAGCCATCGGATGCTTTCATCTACTTTAATGTCATTTACTGCTAAGGTGCTTTCTAACTCATTAAAATCGGATGCTTCCATCCCTTTTTTGGTGGCGTTTTGTAGGGTGATATAATGTCTTTCATAGCGGTTAATGAGCTGCTGACAAATGGTATTGGTTTTATCAGAGACCGTTTCAAAAATCGCATTCAAGCTTGAATTTTGTTTTGCTTTGTCGGCATCGAAGCCACCTACGAAGTCAATATTTTCCGTAGCTGTAGACCATTTTGTATTTCGTAAATGGTGATAGAAAAGCTCTTGTTTACCGACTCCGTTAACATCAAAATAAAACGAAATATTATGTAAGGGAATCGTTTTAAGCGCGCTAGAAATGCCCAAATACAAAGTAGCGCTGTTCAGTTTCGATTGCTGCAATTGCGTTACTGGCTGCTGCCCATTTTTTGATGGAATATGTTCGGTAAAACGATCTCCGGTTGCCAGATACTGCACCTGCGCATTCACCAATGGAAAGGGCTGAATGGGGGAGAAGCAGATGTCTTTTAGTTTGACCGAAGTAGCATTGTAGGTTTCTTTTTTTCTATAGTTGAACAGAAATTCTGGTTGAATAATCGTTTGATCATCCATAGGCTCGGCGTATAAAATTCCGTGTGCGAGACTAGGTCCGTTCATTGCTTCGGGAGTCATCAGTTGAACCACTTTTTCAGTAATTCGTGCTTGTGAGGCATCCACCTCACCCGTAATTTTTTCGATTTCAGAAGCACAGGCCGCCAAAAGCATCGCAATGATCGGGTCAAATGAGGTTTCAATCTCATTCGCAGGAACGCCCCACATGACAGCAGCGTTCTTGATCATTCTATTTTTGATATGTTCTTTAGTATTGGTTTTCATGTGTGTTTTAATACGAAAGTGGACCGATGTAGAAATATTCTACATATGAAAAAGCTTCATTAGTTTTTTTTACTCGTCCCTTTATTCTGATATCTATTCTTTTTTTAATTCGGTTTGAAAGCTCCGTCTCCAAAAGTTCTTCTTGCTTGATGTTTACGTTTACACGAATGGCATCTAGTCTCTTTTCATGCTCATTTAATGAGGTGTACAGCGATTCTTGAATAAAATCTTTCAAGCGATTCGTGCTTTTTAAATTATCGAAATCAACAAGCCAAATGGCGCTACCAAAGCTTTCGTCAAATGCACATTCCCCGAAATTAGAGGTGTTTACCAAGTGGATGTAATGTGAAATGGACTGATTCAAAGTGCAAGAATTGTGGGCTTCATTGGCCATCAATTTCTTGGTGTTTATAGGCAGCGTATAATACTTGATGCTCATTATAATTTCGTTTTGATAGTCCTGCTTTAAGGCCTCCGTTTGATACGAATGTTGCTGTATTTTGACTTTAATGCATTCGTTTGCAGATAGGTTAACATATCGCCCGTCGATTTTATAAAATTGAAGCATGGGTATCTCCTTATCCTATATATCCAAAAGGAACATCTCAAAGACGGTACTAGAAAATTTCACAAAGTGATGTAGTGATAAAAAGTAAGATAGGTGCCAAAGACAATTCCCCCTAAAACTTAACAGAGCACTAAGTCCATTTTTAGACCTGACAATTTTTTGATTGAAAATGTTAACCTATGTAATGTAAGAGACATCAAAGACTGAAGTAAAAATTCAATTTAATCAACATCTAATACATCACATTATGCACTTATCTAAAACGTATACATTCAAACGATCAACAGAAACTGCACATCATCATGGTTTTACAGTAAAGAAAATAACACTCGCCATACTCAGCTGTTTTATGGCTTTGAGCACAATTGCACAGGAGGCTAATATTAGGGGTGCTGTTATTGATGAAGGAAATAGGGCTGACCTAGCCAATGCTATTGTTTCCATTGAGGGAACTGCACTCGCTCAAACTACAGATGAAAATGGCAAGTTTAGCTTTAATGAAAAGGTGCCTGCAGGTGAACATGTAGTTACCGTTTCTAAAAAGGGTTATGAAAGCAACTATTTTTTAATAGATGTCGTGGAAGGAAAAAAGCTAGTCATTGATCAGGTTAAAATGATCATGACTAAAGATGAGAAAAAGCGAAGAAAAAAAATGACAAAATCTTCAGGTAAAGAAAGTAAGAAAGCCGAAAAAGAACGCGAATCAAAATTAAAGGACGCCAGAAAAGAGGGCGAAAAGAAAAATAAGGAACTAGCGAAAGAAGAAAAGAAACTCAAAAGTGACGGAAAACGTTTATTCGGACTATTAGGCAAGAAAAAGGAGCCAGAGGTAGAAGTTACCTATGAAGCTATTGATGAAGAGCCCCAAGTAAAAATTGACCCACTACAAAGAAAGTACGCTGCTATTTTAGGTGTGCCATCTGAAGAAATTACAAACATCGAACTCTATGCATTTATTGATGAATGGATGGGAACTCCTTATAAAATGGGTGGAGAAGCTAAATCAGGTATTGACTGTTCTTCTTTTGCACAACGTTTATTCATTGGCGTATATGACTGGTACATTGAACGCACAGCACAAAAACAAATGGATTCAGAAGCTACGGTAACCTGGTCAGATCCTGAATTTTTAGTAGAAGGGGACTTCTTATTTTTTAGAGCAGCCGGAGACTATGGTGATACCATTACCCATGTAGGCGTTTACTTAGGAAATAACAAGTTTGTCAATGCAACTTCAAGAGCTGCAAGTGGCGGATCAGGAGTGAAAATTAGTGATCTATCAGATCCTTTTTGGAGGAAACGGTTTTTTGCAGGAGGTAGAAGAGTTCAAAACAAAGGATAATATCTGGAAACATGAACGGTATGTTACTAGAGGATATTCACGAAGAACTATCTACAGTCTATGAAAATTTAAAGGCTGAGGTATTGGTTGCTGAAATACAAGAAAATTCAGCTGCTGTTATAAGTGACTTTGTGATCTCAAATAAAGGCACATTTTCAAGAGCCTACCGCAGAGATATTATTGATGTAGATGCAATGCTTAATGAAGATAAATTGACATTGAATTTGTCAAGAAACAGTCTTTATGATGTGTTACCCGAAGGATTATTTCATGCACCTCATGTTAATAAAGAAGGAGATTCATATACCAACCGAAGAAAGGTGGTGAAGCAAGAAGAGCAAGATGCGCGCTTATTCTTTGCACCAATAGAAAGTGAATTTTTTTATCAAAGGTTACATGTAGAACAGCATGAAAGAGCCATGCTCGATGATTTTTACAATCTGAAAGATGACTTCTTAATCAACTTTTGGAATTTAGATACTGA